>JAJCXL010000092.1 GCA_029263435.1 Acidobacteriota bacterium
ATCAGCTCGAAGCCGGCGGTCTCGATGAGTGCGGAGAGCTCCGGACCGGTGAAGTGGTGGGTCTCGTACAGCGCGCGGCCGTCACTGTCACGGGAGTAGTAGGTGTAGCGCTCCGCCGTCTCGGGGAAATCGTCTCGATAGAGCTTTTCGTAGGCTGGATTCACGTCATCCGAGACCTCGGACGCGGAGAGGTAGAGAAGACCTCCGGGCTCGAGGGCGTCACGGGCGTTTTTTAGCAACGCCTCGCGCTCGTCAGTTTTTCCCACCACCGAGAGGACGAGCTGGCAGACGACCGCCGAAAACGGTGCCTCGTCGAGTCGCAGGCCTTTCGGCGAGACCAGATCGCGGACGACGAACCGGCCGCCGCCGTCAGAGCGCGACGCGTGCGCGATCGCCCCCGCGTTGATGTCGACCCCCACGACCGAAAACCCTCGCCGGGCCATCGTTCGGCTGACCTCGCCGGAGCCGCATCCGAGGTCGAGCACACGGGCCCCTCCAGGCAGTCGTTCCAGAAAGCTCTCGAGCTCGGAGAGATCCGATTTCGATGGGATGTGGGCAGGATCGTAGTCGGCCCATGGACTCGTCATCGGGCGCAGCCTAGCAGACCGCGCGGTTGCTTCGAAGCCTCAGGGGGAGTATTTTGATGGGTACTCCTTCGGCGCTCTCGCACGAAGGGCAGTACGATTCCTTGACACACACAAAAAGAAAGGACGGGCGTTTACATATGCAGATCCGTCGATTGGCACTAGTGCTGGCTCTGATGCCGACTCTAGCAATGGCTCAAAAGCCCTCCACCAATATTGGTGACATCACCTTCCCGAACTCGGGCTCATCCGAAGCTCAAGGCGCTTTCCTGAGAGGCGTCGCCGCGCTCCATAATTTCTGGTTCGACGAAGCGGCCGACGAGTTCCGAAACGCTCAAGAGATCGATCCGGACTTCGCGCTTGCCTATTGGGGCGAAGCGATAAGTTTCAACCACCCACTGTGGGCCGAGCAAGACATCGCCGCTGCCCGACAGACCCTCCAGCGCTTGGGCAAGACCCGCAAAGAGCGCATGGACAAAACACCGACCGAGCGCGAGCGCATGTACATGGAAGCGCTCGAGATCATGTACGGCGAAGGCGACAAGCTCGTCCGCGACAAAGCCTACTCGAAGCACATGGAGAAAGTTGTCGGCATGTATCCCGACGACGACGAAGCCAAGGCGTTCTATGCGCTGTCGATCTTGGGAACTGTCCGGCGCGGCGAAAAAGGCTTCGCGCGGCAAATCAAAGCCGGCACGATCGCGCTCGACCTCTTCACTCGTCGACCGAATCACCCGGCCGGCGCGCACTTCACGATTCACTCTTTCGACGATCCCGAGCACGCACCTCTGGCGCTCGCGGCCGCCGAGAAGTACGCGCTGATCGCCCCCGAGGCATCGCATGCCCGCCATATGCCGACCCACATCTTCGTGCAGCACGGCATGTGGGACCGGGTCGCCAAATCGAACAAAGAAGCGTTCGAAGCCTCCTCGGCATGGGTCGAGAAGAAGAACCTCTCCGTCGCGAAGAAGGACTACCACTCGCTCGAATGGCGCGCCTATGCGAACGCCCAACGCGGACACTGGAACGAGATCGGCGAGGCCATCGCCATCGTCGATAAAGCCGCGAAGGAAACGAAGGACGGACGCCTGGCGTGGTACGCCGACGTCATGACCGCGCGTCACTTGCTCGTCCAAGGTAAGGACGACGGACGACCGCTTCCCGAGCCGATCGACGGTGAAGGACGTTACGGAAACGCGAATGCCGACATGCTTCTCGCGCTCGGTCTGGGCGCCGGCAAAGCCAAGAACGCCGAGCGCACCGAAGAGGCCGCCAAGCGCGTTGGAAAGCTCGAAGCGATGGCCAAAGAGAAAGGCAACACTTACGGGGCCAACAATCTCGCCATCATGAAGTACGAGCTCAAGGCGTCCGCGGCCATGGCTCGAGGCGAGACCGAAAAAGCGCTCGCCCACCTCGCGAAAGCGGTCGCCATCGAAGACACGCAGGACCCGCCGTCGGGTCCCGCGAACCCGATCAAGCCCTCTCACGAGCTCTACGGTGAGTTCCTCGTCAAGGCAGGAAAATATGCCGAGGCGATTGAGGCGCTCAACACGTCTCTCTCTCGGACCCCGAACCGAGCGGCGACTCTACTAGCACTCGCGCGCGCGTCTGCGAAGCTCGGCGACGTCGATGCCGCCGCGCAGGCGTACGAGAAGCTGGCGGAGTTCTCGAAGGATGCGGACAGCAACGTGCCTTACCTCGACGAGGTCCGAAACTTCCAAACGATGACGGACGCGGGCCAACAATAACGCCTTCGTTATAAGCTCTGCAGGGCGGGCGGCTCCAAGCCGTCCGCCCTTTTTGCGTTCTATCTTCCGATCTCCGCTACGATAGCTCTGACGAAAGCCCTGCATGGAGGAGAGAGCCCTCAAACTTTCGGTCTGGGGCGCGGCGATGATGGCGTTGTCCGGCATCGGCTTTGCCGCGCTCACCGGCAGCGAGGCCATCTTGCTCGATGGCTTGTTCTCAGGTGTCTCGTTCGCGATGGGCCTCGTCTCACTCCGGGTCTCGCGGCTCGTGAGGGAGCCTTCCGACGCGCACTACCACTTCGGCTATGCGAGCTACGAACCTTTGTTCAACGCCGTGAGAGGCGTCGTCATGGCCGTGCTAGGAACCTTCGCGGTCTATTCGGCGGTGAGCGCTCTGTTCAGTGGCGGTCGCCCGATCGCCTCTGGTTATGCGGTCCTCTATGCGGTGCTCGGCGCCGCAATCTGCTTGCTCATCTGGTGGCGGCAGAAAGCGGTGGCCGGCAACTCGGGCTCGACTCTCGTCGATGTCGACGCGAAAGGCTGGCTCATCGATGGCTTGATCACCGCGGCGGTGTGTTTCGGTTTTCTGGCTGTGATTCTGATCGAGCGCACTCGATTCGCTTATCTCACGCCCTATGCGGATCCCACTCTCGTCATTCTTCTCGTCGTCGGTACCGCGTTTCTTCCTTACGGCATCCTCAGAACCAACTTACGCGAGCTTCTCATGGGAGCCCCTGCGTCCGATGAGCAGGACCAGATCCTCGATGCGCTGAAGGCGGCGACCGCCGATCTCCCAATCGAGGAGACGGTCGTGCGGATGAACCGCATGGGGCGCTCGCTCTACGTCCACGTCTATCTCCTCGTCCAGGAATCGCACGAAGACGCCAAGCTCACCGAGCTCGACGCGGTCCGCGCCAGCATCCATGAAGCGCTGCGTCCGAAGTTTCCCGATCTCGCGATCGATATCATCTTCACTCGCGACGCCAAGTGGGCCCACGTCTGACGCTCGGTCGGCCCAAACCCAACAAACGTTATCCCTTACGCAAGATTAACAATTCGTAATGTTCCGGAAACCTTCCGGAAAGGCTCCGATCTCTACACTTGAATCGTGCCGGCAACTAAGACACCCCTCAACCAGGACCCGGCCAAAGGACGCGCCTGCCGCCGCGGGCGCGTCCGATGAATTTGCGATTCCGCGATTCCGCGATTCTCGATAAGGAGGAGAGTCATGAAACGAATCTGGATCCCCACTCTCATTGCCGTGGGCGCCTTCAGCCTGTGGCAAATCGCTCCGACGCCCAACGTCCAGGCAGGCGCTCCGGTCGATCGACAGATCCCCAATCCCAATGCGGCGACCGGGAGCTTCGCCGACGTCATCGAAGCGGTGCAGCCGGCCGTCGTGAACATCTCGGTCACCGGACCGGTCCGAGGCGATCGAGGCACGCCCCGCTTCGCACCTGGAAATCCCGGCCAAAGCGAGTTCGAGGACTTCCTTCGCCGCTTCTTCGAACGTCAGAGCTTCGACGGCCGCGGCGCGGGTCAACCCTTTCGAGGCGCCGGCTCCGGCTTCATCGTAAGTGAAGACGGCTTCGTCGTGACGAACAACCACGTCGTGGAGCACGCGGCCGAGATCCTCGTGACGATGGGAGACGGAACCCAGCACCAGGCACGACTCGTCGGGACCGATCCCAAGACCGATCTAGCAGTGCTCGATATCGAATCGGATGGTCCGCTTCCCTTCGTACGCTTCGGCGACTCGGATGGGACGAGGGTCGGCGACTGGGTCATCGCGATCGGTAATCCCTTCGGACTCGGCGGCTCGGCGACGACCGGGATCGTCTCGGCGCGCGGACGCGACATTCAATCAGGTCCGTTCGACGACTTTCTCCAGATCGACGCGCCCATCAATAGCGGAAACTCCGGCGGTCCGTTGTTCAACCTCGAAGGCCGCGTCATCGGCGTCAACACCGCGATCTTCTCCCCCAATGGCGGAAACGTCGGCATTGGATTTGCGATCCCTTCCGCCCAAGCTCAGACGATCGTCGAAGCGCTGAAAACCAACGGGCGAGTCGATCGAGGCTGGCTCGGTGTCACCATTCAAGGCATCGATGACGGATTGGCCAAAGGCCTCGGCATCGAGAACACCGAAGGCGCGCTCGTCGCGAGCGTGGTGCCGAAAAGCCCGGCGGAATCGGCGGGGCTTCTTCCCGGCGATGTCATAGTGAGCTTCGATGGCGAGCCGGTGCGCGAAGTGAAGGACCTCATGAGAGGCGTCGCCGCCAACCCGCCCGATGGCAATATCGAGCTCGAGGTGTGGCGTGAGGGCAAGCGGCAGACCCTCGCCGTCGCTCTCGGCCGAATGCCGGGTGAAGCACCGACCGAGATCCTCGCCTCCAAAGGCGCGGACTCCGATCTGGGTATCGCCCTGGGCGACTTGGACGAGAGAGCAAGACGTCAGCTCGACCTCGACGAAGACGTCGACGGCGCCTTGATCCGGCGAGTCGCCCCGGAAGGTCCCGCTGCCGCTTCCGGGCTCCAACCGGGCGATGTCATCGTCATGGTCTCGAAGAACCCGGTGTCGAGCGCGAAACAAGCGGCCGATGCCCTAGCCCAGGCCCGAAGCCAAGGTGACTCTACCGTGGTCGTTCGGGTGCTGCGCGACGGTGGCGCGCTGTTCGTCGCCGTGCCATTCGCCTAATTTTTGCATTAAGCTCTCCGGGAGGGTGCACTTTTGCACCCTCCTTCTTTTTTTCGTGATTGCTTCGAGCCATGCGAGTCCTCATCGTCGAAGACGACAAAGAAACGCTCGACTTCATCGCGCAAGGGTTGAGTGAGAGCGGCCACGTCGCAGACCGCGCGGCCGACGGCAAAGAAGGATTGTTCCTCGCGCTCGAGGGTCAATATGACGCGCTCGTCGTGGATCGCATGCTCCCCGGCCTGGACGGCTTGTCCATCATCCAAACGCTCAGAGCCGAGGGAAAGACGACCCCGATCTTGATCTTGAGCGCGCTCGGAGAGGTCGATGACCGAGTCGACGGATTGCGAAAAGGCGGCGACGACTATCTCGTCAAACCGTTCGCTTTCTCCGAGCTCCTCGCACGCCTCGAGGTCCTCGCCCGGCGACGAGACAGCGAAGCCCCCGAGACGCGTCTCGAAGTGGGCGACCTCCAGATGGATCTCCTCTCCCGAACCGTCACCCGTGCGGGCAAGCCCATCACGCTCCAACCGCGCGAGCTGCGTCTGCTCGAACATTTGATGCGACACAGCGGTCAAGTCGTGACCCGCACGATGCTCCTCGAGAAAGTTTGGGACTATCACTTCGACCCGCAAACGAACGTGATCGATGTTCACGTCAGCCGCCTTCGCGCAAAGATCGACAAAGGGTTCGACTACCCGCTCGTCCACACGGTACGCGGTGTGGGGTACATGCTCCGTGACCGGAAAGAAACTACTTAGAAGCTCGTCGTTTCGACTGGCGCTCGCCTATGTGGCGCTGTTCGGAATATCCGCGATCGGGCTGCTCGCATTCATCTATTGGTCCACCGCGAACTACATGCGCCAGCAAGCGGACGAGACCATCGAGACAGAGATCGTGGGTCTTGCCGAGCGCTACCAGCTCACCGGCCTCGCCGGCTTGACGACTTCCATTCGCGAACGCGTCGGCCGTCGCCCGGTGGGCTCGTCGATCTATTTGCTCACGGATGGTCTGTACAACCCGATCGCAGGAAACCTGGACCGCTGGCCCCAGATCGAAGTGGACCCGGAAGGCTTCACCGAGTTCCCCCTCAACCTAGGGGCCGAGGAGCCCCGGCACATCGCGCGCGCCAAGCCCTTCGCCCTTCCCGGCGGATTCTTTCTGCTCGTCGGACGAGATACTTACGAGCTCGAAGCGATGCAATCACGCTTGGTGCGCACTCTCAGCTGGGGTTTGGCGCTGACGGTCGGGCTCGCGCTGGCCGGAGGACTCGTGCTCAGCCGAGGTCAAGTGCGTCGGATCGGAGCCATCAATGACGCCTTCGACGACGTGATGGCCGGGGATCTATCCCGACGTATCCCGACCGGCTCCTCCGGAGGCGACATCGAAGAGCTCGTGGTCAAGCTTAATCGGACGCTTTCGGAGCTGGAGAAGCTCGTCGAAGGTGTCAGGCGAGTGTCGGACAGCATTGCTCACGATCTGAGGACGCCGCTGGCCCGGTTGAAGACACGACTCGAGCGCCTCCGGCATGGAAGCGCCGGCGCCGACGAGGTCGACCACGCCGTTTCCGAGGCCGATAAGCTCCTCGCGACCTTCGCAGCCCTTTTGCGTATCGCGCGGATCGAGTCCGGTGAGCGTCGCCAGGCTTTCGCGAGCGTCGACATGACCGCCCTCATCGACGACGTCGCGGAGCTTTATGGCCCCCTCATCGAAGAGAAGGACAAGAAGCTCGTGCTCCACAACGCACCCAACATCCGAGTGTTAGGCGATCGCGACATGCTGTTTCAGGCAGTGGCGAACGTGCTCGACAATGCTCTCAAGCACACGCCCGCCGACGGCCGCGTCGAGCTAGACCTCGGCGCCCGCGAGAGCTCGGTGGAGGTCGTCATCGCGGACGACGGCCCCGGAATCCCTGCCAACGAAAGAGACAAAGTATTGACCCGCTTCTACCGACTGGACACGAGCCGCACGACTCCGGGAGCCGGACTCGGACTCAGCCTCGTCGCAGCCGTCGCGGAGCTTCACGACGGAAGCGTCCAGCTCGAGGACAATCCCTCTACGGACGGCGCCCCGGGACTCCGGGTGGTGATACGCCTCCCGCGACTCTAGGTGTCTACCGGCCGGAGTAAGAGTAGTAGTGCGACTGCACTCCGGAGCGCATGCTGACGTTCCACGGATTGGCCCCCGTCTGCATCATCGAGCCGTAGCCGCAGCTCATCGCTAACAAGCACAAAGCGAGGACGACTACATAGCAAATCGTTCTCTTTTTCATCGATCGACTCCCGTGTTCTCAACCGGGCGGATGCTCTCGAGTGAACGCTGCAGCTCGTCGCGATACTGCTCGGTCACCGACGGCAGCCCTACGTACAAAGAGATACCGACTCCGTGATCGGAGGGCTTGAAGAAGGCGGCGAAGAACTCGACGCTCTCCCGTTGGCTCGCCGAGCTCTTGGCATCGAGATAGACCGCAGTGCCGTCGTAGTAGCGAAAGTCCATTCCGTGATGGACGCCGGTCTCGAACGTTCCGACCTCGACGTCATCGAACAAATGCTCGGTGAGAGAGCTCAAATAGTGTTCGGCGTCCTCAAAATCATCGATCTTGTCGACCACCCACGTGCCGTACCATAGCTGCCCCACGGACGGACGCGAGGAGACCACCGGCGGCATCCGAGCGACGCCGGCGGGCCGGACTTTCGCATCCTCCTCATGCTCATCGAGCACTTCCCAGCCGTCGGGGTGCGTCATCGAGAAAACCGGCGCGCCTGAGATCTTGTAGACGAACTCCTCGGGTGCGAGCGCGGGCGCGGTGAGCATCAGCACCGACACCAGAGCATATACGCATTTCATCTTGGTTCTCCTAAGTGAATGGCAGCCTTGGCGACCTCGAGAGCATATGGCGCAAGTTGCACTTCCGCCAGCATCGAGCTCAGCGTCTCCAGCGAATCTCGAACACGTAGATATCCGAGCCGCCCTTATCGTCCTCGACGCGCACGACGGCAGTGTAGTCATTCGCAGCGGTCGGAGCTTCGATGAGGTCGACCTTTCCGCGACCGTCCACTTTCTTCACCGCCACCTGGACGTTGTCGCTCGGCAACGAAGACTCGAACCGAGCTTTGAACTCTTGCGTGCCCTGCCCACCATCGTCTCGGACCAGGTGACTGTCGCCTCGGATCTCGATGTCGGCTCCGATATCGACGCGGCCTTCCCAGCGGAACAACCCATCGATCCGATCCCGCCCCCACGCATCCCAATCGTCGTCCTCGTCCCAAATCAGCTCGAACTCGTAGTCGTCGTCGCCTCCTTGCTCATCCTCGATGCGCACGACCGCCGTAAACTCATTGCGGGAGCTCGGCTGCTGCATGAGCCGCACCCGGCCACGGCCACGAACCTGTTTCAAGCGCAGCTCCACATCTCGAGCCGGAAGCGATGCGCTGAATCGATAGATCTGGTTCTTCAACGGCTCCGCTTCCAGGTGGTCGACCTCGACGGTGCGTCCCTGGACGGCGATCTCGTCGATGCCATCGACGGTGCCTTTCCAGCGAAACTTCTCTTCCGCCGCTACCTGGGCCGCAGCGGCCAATAGCAACCATCCAACGAAAATCGATGAAACCCTCATGACAGCTCCTTGCGTGTTCGGTGGACCTTATCTACACTGGATTGATACTGATTTTGGGCCAACACTCCGCGGGGAGCAAGATCGTCCGCGCCCGGTCACCACATCTTCGAAGATTCTTCCCGGAACGGGACACAGATTTCACGATAGGAGAAAACATGAAAATGAAATATCGCATGGGATGGTTTGTCATCATGAGCGTGCTTTTGGGCTTTTCCGGAACCGCGTTCGCACAGAAGGCTCGGATGAACACTTATCACCGGAGCCTCCAAACCAAGATGGAAGCCATGGTCTCACAGGGCCAGAAGTGCAAAGTCAATCTGAATGACTCCACCGATGGCGACGGCATGGACGCCGAGATTCGCCTCACCATGGGCATCCGGGAGTTCGAGTCGTTCGCGCCCATCGCAGCGCTCGAGGCCGCGGCTCTTCCTCATAAGTTTCCGGCCGTGAACATCTACCTCCGTCACGAAGGCACCGGGCGAACCGGCCGCATCAACTTTCGCGATGCCGAGCCTCTCGCGGCGATGTACAACGCCGGAGAGAGAGAAAAGGCCATTGCGCGAATGACAGACGAGATCACCTGGCACTAGAACCTACCTCGTTCGATCCCCGGCGCCAGGGTATCGGCGCCGGGGCGTCGTTGGCTTTAGCGACGGCCGCCCGCTGAAAGGGTTGGCGCCTACCTCCAGTCCGATTACACTCTCTCACCAGGAGACGGTGAATGGACGAGCCCAATGCCCACCCATGGATTTGGCTCGTCTACGCGTTGCTGTTCGGCGCCGCGGCGCCTTGGTACCTCCCCCCTGACGTCGCCGGTCGCATCTGGCTAGGCTTTCCCGCCTGGGTGACGGTCTCTTTGTTCGCAACGCTCGGGGTCGCCCTGTTCACCGTCTTCGTCATCGGAGCCTATTGGTCCGACGACTCGGACCAAGAATGACCTCGCTATCCCTCGGCATCGGCGCGACCGCATTCATGGCGGTCTACTTGCTGACGATGGTCGTGATGGGACTCGTCGCGAAATCTCGACGACGGAGCAACTCGCTCTCCGACTTCTATCTCGCGGGGCGCGGGCTCGGACCTCTCGTTCTCCTGTTGAGCCTCTACGCCACGCAATATAGCGGCAACACCGTCGTCGGCTATCCAGCCGAAGCGTGGCGGCTCGGTTTCGCGTGGATCATGAGCGTCAGCTTCATGATGGCGATCGTGGTCGGCTATCTCTCCTTCGCCCCCAAGCTACGTCGCCTCGCGACCGAGCACAGCTTCGTGACCCCGGGAGACTGGGTCGATTTCCGCTTCGGCTCGAGCTCACTCTCCGCGGCGACGAATTTGCTACTGGTCGTCTCGATCGCCAACTACTTGCTCGCCCAGCTCATGGCCATGGGTCACGTCGTTGCGGGGATCTCGAACAACCTCGTCCCCTATTGGGCGGGGGTCGTCGTTCTCGTTCTCGTGATTATCGTCTACGAAACCTTGGGTGGCCTCAGAGCGGTCGCCTGGACCGACGTCATCCAAGGCTCGATGCTCCTCATCGGCCTCGCCGGCCTTCTCTACGCCGTCGCTCCCGGCCCCTCACACTGGCAATCTTTGACCGAGTGGTTGAATCAAAACGCGCCGGACAAGACCGCTCTTCCGGGCACGGATGTGACGATCCGATGGTACTCGACGGTGCTGCTGATCGGACTCTCGGGATGCATCTACCCTCAAGCGATCCAGAGGATCTACGCCGCGAGAAGCACCCGCGCGCTGAAACGCTCGCTCCAGTTCATGATCTTCATGCCCCTCGTTACCATGCCGGTGGTCGTCCTGGTCGGGTTGATGGGGATCCGGCGCTTCACCGGGCTCACCGGGGTGGCGTCCGACCAGATCATGCCGATGCTCCTTCACGAGTGGGCGCAGGCCTCACCCTTGACTTACGTCATGGCGGTGCTGGTGGTCACGGGAACCCTTGCCGCGATCATGTCCACGGCCGACTCGGTACTGCTCAGCCTGTCATCGATCTTGTCCAAGGATTTTCTCGGCAAGACGTGGCTGAAGCACGCGCCGGAAGAGCGGCTCACGTCGGTGGGAAAGCGCATTTCCTGGATCGTCATGGCGGTGCTGGCACTCACCGCGCTGGCTCCGCGCTTCACCTTGTGGGGACTCACGGAGCTGAAGATGGAGATCCTCATTCAGGCCTCGCCGGTCTTCATCCTCGGCTCGATATGGTCTCGGCTACACGCGCGACCGGCGCTCATCGGGCTCGTCGCGGGAACGCTCGTCGCGGGGTGGCTCGCGCTCGCCGGCGAGCCGGGCGTCTGGGGTATCCAGCGAGGGTTGTTGGGGTGGCTCGTCAACGTGTCGTTGTCGGTGGTCTTGTCGCTGACGATGACGGAGGAGCGGACCGCAGCCCGCTCCCCCGCTTGAAATCCGAGCTCGTTTAGCCGATCAGGCCTTGAACCCACAGGGTGCCGAAGCCGAGAAGAATGACAGCCTTGCCCTCGAACTTGCCATCGCCGGGAAAGATATCGACGACGAGGTGGCCGCTATCGGCTCCCTTGCCGTCGAACGACGAGTCCAGCTTGATGAGCTTGGACATATCAGGAGAGTCGCCGAAGCCGAGCTCGCCCGGAGACAGCGCCATCGTCCAGTCAGAGGCGCCATTCCTGATGACGCCGACCGTGTAGGTCCCGGCGGGGATTTTCGCTCCACCGGCCGTGATCGCGGCGTTGGTCTTGAATTTCGGAAGGCCCGGCGACGCGAACGCCCCGGTCTCGATCCCGGCAACGTGGGTCATGTTCGCAGGGACCGTGAAAAACTGGAGGCTGACTTCCAAGTCTTCCGTCAGCTTCGCACTGGTGGTCTTTTGAAAATGAGGATGCGCCACGACAGCGGTCGCACACGCGAGCGCGACGCCCGCAATCAGCAATTTCTTCATCGTTTCTTCTCCTAGCGGTTCGTTATCCGTGAAATGCACCCCTCCAGGCCCGGATAAGCGCACATATTCCACAATAATGACCCCACAGGCAAACGCTCGGTCAGCCGGGGCCGAGCTGGTGCAGGTGAAGGACCGCACGGTACAAGCAGTAGAGGCCCGCCAGTTGAACGACGTGATAGAGGTCGTTTGCGTTGAAATGGTCGTGGAAAGAGACGCCGGCGAGCAGCAGCCCGATGGCCGCGAGGGTGCCCCACACACCTCTCTCGAGCCATCGATACCCAGCCTGTCGCGCTCGCTCGTCCTCGGCTTCGGGAGCCCGGGCCGACGTCACTCCGGCTGCGATCAGAAACGCCGAGCTCGTCGCGATCGAGCACACCGTCAAGCTCCACACGAAAGACCACCAGGGGCCGAGCGGAACACGAAATCCGTGGGCTGTCCCTCCCGCCAGCGCGGCCAAAGACGTAGCGGCGAAACCGGCGACCCAGATGCCTACCCGGCCTCGGCCGAGCCTTCGTCGTCGCGCCAGGATCGAAGTCAGAAAGAAGACACACGCGATCGCGATCACGTAATCCGTGGCCATCGTCATCGGCTCGCTAATCACGGCTCGGACCCGCTCGCTGGAGTAAGATGGCGCCCGCTCTCCTGGCTTGATAAAACTAGCGGACTGCAAGAGCCGACTCTCTCGCGCGCCATGACCTCACGCCTCCTCATCGCAGCCGTCCTCTGGTTGGTCACCGCCACGACCCTCTGGTCACGAGACAAGACCGACATTGTCTACTTCGTCAACGGCGATCGTATCTTTTGCGAGATCAAAGAGCTCAAGCGAGGAAGACTCACCGTCAAGAGCGTCGGCTTCGGCACCATCAACATCGAGTGGGACAAGATCGCCAATCTCGAGTCCACGTTCGCGTTTCAGCTCGAGCTTCAATCCGGCATCCGCTATACGGGCTCGCTCAAACCGGGACCAGAGGTCGGCAAGCTCGAGGTCGAGACCGCGGCCGGCACGTCGCGCCTCGACATGGCCCGGGTGGTGACCGCAAAGCCTCTCGAGCAAAGCTTCTTCCAAAGAATGGACGGCTCCGTCAGCATCGGCTACGACTTCACTCAAGCCTCGACATCGACGAACTGGAACTCGTCGGCTTCGGTCTTCTACCGCACCGAGAAATGGGAGGCGAACGCTTCCGCAGCCTCGCTCATCAAGCTTCAAGACGGCGCGGATGAAGTGAGTCGTCAGAATGGGCGCTTCCAATACACCCGGTTCTTTCAGAAAAGATGGTTCGCGCTCGGCATCGCCCAGGCGGAGCAAAATTCGAATCAGGCATTGCAGATTCGCGGACTGGGAGGCGGCGGGATCGGACGTCGCCTTATCCAAACCAACCGCACCGCCATCTCCCTGTTCGGCGGTCTGGTGGTTACCCGCGAGAAGTTCGAGGACACCGAGCTCGTGACCAACTCGGAGGCCGCGGGAGGATTCAGCTTCGATACGTTCCGATTCACCTCTCCCGAAGTCCAGATCACTGCCGATGTTCTCTTCCTCCCGAGTCTGACCCAGGCGGGTCGTTTCCGCGTCCAGGCGAACGCGTCCGCACGGCTGGAGCTTCTGAAGGATCTGTTCTGGCAAATCGCTATCTATGAGTCGTTCGATAGTGATCCACAGAGCACGCTCGCGAATCGCAACGACTTCAGCCTCTCGACATCTTTCGGGTGGAGCTTTTGACACCCGTCAACTCGTAGCTGACGAGCGCCGCCAACAAAGCGGCGACGAAGCCGACCGGTACGTCGATGCCGTGGTGATACCGGGTATAGACGCAGGACACGCTCATTCCGAGTGCAAAGAAGCCGAAGACGAACGCGCGCTT
>JAJCXL010000093.1 GCA_029263435.1 Acidobacteriota bacterium
AAGAGTGCGCTCGGCCTCGCGCGTGACAAGCTCGTCTCCATGATCCGCGAGTCGGGGAAGATTCCGGCGGAGCGCGATGCGCTCTACAACGTCAAGACCATTTTTAACTAGTGCGACTCCTCGTCGGGCAAATCTCGTACCTGAACAGCCAGCCGTTCTATCCGCTCTTGGGAGAACATCGGCTCATTCCCACCCCTCCGTTCGAGCTAGGAAGAATGGCGGCGGCGGGGGAGATCGATGCCGGCATCCTCGCTGCGGTGGACTACCTCAACTGCGAGGATCGCTACGAGCCCGTCGCGCAGCTCGGGGTCGCCAACCACGAGGAAGTGCGGAGCATTTTGTTTTTGAGTAAGAAACCCATGGACGAGCTCGATGGAGCGCGGATCGGCGTGACCGAAGAGACCTCGACCTCGGTCCGCCTGCTGCGGGTTCTGCTCGAGCTTCGCCATGGAGTCCAGCCGGCGAGCTATGAGCGCGGCGCGAGAAGCGAGGCCGACGCCTATCTCGTCATCGGAAACGAGGCGCTGTGGCAAGGGCAAACGGCCACGCCCGAGTTCCCTCACCGCTACGACCTCGCGACCGAGTGGTGGGACTGGAAGGGGCTTCCTTTCGTGTTCGCCCTTTGGACCATCAGGCGCTCCTTGCCGCTCGACGTCAAGCAAGAGTTCGCCTCCCTACTCGAAAGATCCTTCACCCAGGGAATGACGCAAATCGACGCCATCGCGGAAGCGAATGCCGGGGAGCTGGGTCAGAGCGAGGCCCTCGCCTCGTACTTGCGTAATTTCCACTACCGGCTCGGCGAAACAGAGCTCGCGGGCCTCGAGGAGTTCCGGCGACTCACGCGTGAGAACGGATTTCTGGAGCCCATCTGATGACGACACTCGATAGCGTGCGGGACAAAGTGAACTCCGGCGAGAGACTCGACCACGACGACGGTCTCTTCTTGCTCGGCGAGGCCCCTCTTCTGGATCTAGGTCAAATGGCGATGGGAGCTCGGCGAAAGCGGCACCCCGAGCCAATCGTCACCTTCGTCGTCGACACGAACCCGAACTACACGAATATTTGTGATGTCGACTGTACCTTTTGCGCGTTCTACCGTAGCCCCGGACACGAGGAAGGCTACACGCATTCCGTCGAAGAGATGCTGTCACGGATCGGCAAGTCGGCTGAAAAAGGGGTGACGACCGTGCTGATGCAAGGGGGCGTCAACAAAGAGCTCCCTTTGGAGTACTACTTGGATCTCGTGCGCGGCGTTCGCGAACGCTATCCCAACGTGACGCCTCATTTCTGGTCCGCGGCTGAGATCGAAGGCATGGCGGAAGTCTCCGGACTCACTCTGCAAGAGGTGCTCTCCGAGCTCAAGAAAGCCGGCCAAACGACGATCCCCGGTGGAGGCGCCGAGATCTTGTCGGAGCCAGTGCGAAAAAAGATCTCGCACAAGAAGGGGCAGACGCACTCCTGGATGGACGTGCACCGTGAGGCCCACGCGCAAGGCTTTCGCTCTACCGCGACGATGATGTACGGACATGTCGAGACCGACGAGGACGTCGTGACCCACTTCGACGCCATCCGAGAGCTTCAGGACGAGCACCATGGATTCACCGCCTTCGTACCGTGGAGCTTCAAGCCAGGCAATACGCCTCTGGTGAAGAAGATCCCACGCCACGCCGGACCGAACCACTACCTCCGCATGCTCGGAGCCGCCAGGCTCTACCTCGACAACTTCGACCACGTGCAAGCGTCGTGGTTCTCAGAGGGCAAGAAAACGGGACAAGTCGCGCTCCATTGGGGCGCCGATGATTTCGGCGGCACTTTGTTCGAGGAGAACGTCCACGCGGCGACCGGCTTCATCAATCAGACCTCGACCGAAGAAGTAAAGACCATCATTCGTGAAGCAGGGTTTCGCCCCGCGCAACGCACGACCCTCTACGAGATCCTGGAAGTCTTCTAGAGCCCCGTGCCCGTCTCGCCGTCGCGAGAAGGCGTGTCGGCGAGCGCTTCGCCAGAAGGCCTGTCGGCGAGCGCTTTCAGAACCTCTTGGAGGCTCTCGCCAACTGAGCGTCTCGCCGTGTCGATGACGATCCGATCGCGGTTCCACGTTTCGTAGTGACGCGACGTCACGTCTTCCCAGCTCGGGAGCTCGAGTCCAATGATGTCCGTCGATCGCGATCCCACTCGGCGGCGGTGCTCGGCCCGGTCGGAGCACACGAGCTCTACTTCGACGACTTCGACTCTCGCTTGGACGCCGACGTTTCTCCAAGCATCTCTCGTAAGCCGTAGCGGATTGACCGAATCGGCCACGACGCCCACACCTACGCGGAGCGTGTCGAGTGCCACGCCGTAGCCGACCAGGTAGCCTGCAGGCCCGAGGTCCTTCCCACCTACGCCCTCGTCACGAATCGCTTGCTCGATGGTATCCACCCGAACGTAAGCCGCTCCGAGCTCACGCGCGAGCCCTTTCGCCAACGTGCTCTTGCCGGTGCCGGGTAGACCCGCCAAGACGATGAGCATGGAATGGGCGTCTACTCCGCCTTGAGAGGACGCTCGAGGAGCTCTTCCATGGCCTGGCGAGCGTCGAGCTCGCCATTCAACAAGCGCTCCATCTGGAAGACGATCGGCATCTCGACATATTGCCGTCGGGCGAGTGCCGCAGCGGCCGCGGTGGTGCGCACGCCTTCAGCGACCTGCTCCATCGACGATAGGATCTGCTTCAGGGATTTTCCCTTCCCGAGTGCCACTCCTACGGTGCGGTTGCGAGAGAGGTCGCCGGTGCAAGTGAGCACGAGATCTCCCATCCCCGAGAGCCCGAGGAGAGTCTCTCGCTTACCACCCATCGCGACCGCGAGGCGCGAAATCTCGGCGAGCCCTCGTGCCATCAGCGCCGCCTTGGGATTGGCGCCCAAACCGAGCCCGGTGGCGACTCCGGAAGCGACGGCGATCACATTTTTCAGCGCGCCTCCGAGCTCCACTCCGATGACGTCGTCGCTCGAGTAGAGCCGAAACCGGGACGACGCGAGCCGCTTTTGTACTTCGAGCGCGAACGATTCATGTCGACTCGCGACGACGAGAGCGGTCGGTTCTCCACGCGCTACTTCTTTGGCAAAAGTAGGGCCTGAAATCACCGCGACTTCAGCGGCAAACGGAGTGAGCTGATGGATGACTTGGCTCATGCGGAGCAGGCTCGTTTCTTCGATGCCCTTGGTGGCACTGACGAAGCGCTGCGTCTCGTTCACATGCTGGAGGAGCTCGGTGACTACCGCCCGAATAAACTGCGAGGGTACGGCGAGGAGGATGAGCTCGACGTCACGGAGAGCCTCTTCAAAAGTGCCCGTCACAAGGAGCTCCTTCGGAAGCTCGACATCGGGCAAGAACGTTTCGTTGATTCGGGTCTTTCTTATCGATGCGACGACGTCGGGCTCACGGCACCATAGCGTTACGTCTTCGCCGACATCGGTCAGCTGTTTCGCGAGGGCGGTGCCCCAGGCGCCGGCTCCGATGACCGCGACCGACAAGCCGCTACTGGTCCTGATGGAGCGACTGGTAGAGAAAATAGGCGAACCCGCCCCAGACACCGCCGAGGATCAGGATCATCATGACGATACCCACGGGCTCCATGTCACGATTGTAACCCGATCCGTTCGTGTGGCCCTATCGCAGCTTGCTAGTCGTCCTCATCGCCGAAAAAGAAGAACTGGGCGCACTGCTTCGAACAAAACATTCGACCGTTGTGATCGTGGGCGCAATCTTCACAAAAGTAGCGGAAACAGATGACGCACTTGGTTAGCGAACGCTCGGACTCGCTCTTCTCACAGTGCCAGCATTTGTTGTCCAACGGTGTCACCCCTTTCGTGGCCGGGGACCGACAGGTTTTCTTGACAGCCTCTTCTAACTCTTCTAATATAATACACTTATACCGAATCAACAATTCTGATTTTCCTGGACCGAAAACCCAGAGCCATGTTGACCCAAGCCGTTCTCCGGACGATCTCCCAGTCGGGCATGATCCGGCCGGGTCACGGAGTTCTGGTGGGCCTATCCGGCGGCGCCGACTCGGTGTGCCTCACGCACGTTTTGTCGGAGCTCCGTCAAGTCTTGGACCTCCGCCTCGTCGCGGCACACGTAAACCATCGTTTACGGGCCGATGCCGACGATGATGAAGCTTTCAGCAAGAGCTTCGCCCAGAATCTGAACCTGCCGTTCCTGTCCGTCTGCGTCGATGTCGCGGCCCTCGCGGAGTCGAGCGGCCGATCTCTCGAGGACGCGGCGCGCCGCGCCCGCTACGAGGCCCTCGGAGCCCTAGCCGCGCGTCACGATTGCGACCGCATCGCGGTGGGCCACACTCTCGACGACCAGGCAGAGACAGTCTTCATGCGCCTTTGCAGAGGCTCCGGCACGCGAGGCCTCGCCGGGATCTACCCGAAACGTCCTCTTGCCGGAGGCTCGTCGCTGATCCGACCCCTGCTATCGACCCGTCGGAGCGCCGTGCTGCAGTATCTGTCCGGCCATGGCCTCTCGTTTCGTGAGGACTCGACCAATGCGGATCGCCGGTTCACCCGTAATCGAGTGCGACACGACATTTTGCCCCACTTGCGGAAGGCGTTGAACCCGCGGCTCACCGAAGCGCTCGCGGCGACGGCAGAGCTACGCAGAGAAGAGGAAGATTTCCTCGACCAGCTGGCCCGCAAGACGTTCGAAGAGCGCCTCCAAACGGAGCTTGGCAGCGTATCGTTGGCGGTGAGCGCGCTCGCCTCCGACCACCCGGCTCTGGCCCGCCGCTTGGTCCGACTCGCGGTCGCTGAGGTCAAGGGCGAGACGACGGATCTCAGCAAGACCCACGTGGACGAGGTTTTGTCCCTCTTGGCTCCGGGACGAAGCGGGCGAGAGCTCCATCTTCCGGGATTAGGGGTCGTACGATCTTTCGATGCGCTCGTGTTTCGGAGCCGGCAAAGGTCCCTCGGAGGAGCCCCGGCGAGCGCGCCCGAGAACGGCTATAATAGGTTTGAGTACCGCTTCGCCATCCCTTCACGGATCCCAGTTCGGGAATGCCGGGGATGGCTGTCGGCGAATCTCGAGGCTTGTGCTGTCTCCGATGACGGATATGGCCGCGCTTCCGGCGACGCTGTCAGGGTGGCGGTCGAGAGGTCGCGGAAGGAGCTCAAAATCAGAAACCCGGAGCCTTCGGATCGCTTTCGACCTTTAGGGGCGAAAGGCAGTAAGAGGCTCTCGCGTTACTTGATGGAGAGAAGAGTCGCGAGTGAGATGAGACAACACGTGCCCGTCGTCGTACGGGCAGATTCGGACGAAATCCTCTGGGTGGTTGGACATGGCGTCTCAGAACTGGCACGGATCGAGACCGGTGAGCGCGCGCTCCACCTCCAATGGCAGCGAGGCGAATGAGCGATAACGGCTTGAAGACGCTCTACGATGCTCGAAAGATCGAGGAGCGGGTCCGCGCCATCGGAGCGGAGATCTCGTCCGATTTCAAGTCTGGGGATATCGCCTGCGTGGGCGTCTTGCCGAATTGCATGGTCTTCATGGCCGATCTGATCCGGACGATCGACCCGCCGCTGACCTGCTCCTTTCTCAGAGTCGGCACCGACGGCGAACGCCGGGTCGACGTGGCCTTCGGCCAAGCGAACGATTTCAGTCATCGTGACGTATTGTTGATCCAAGGCATCGTGGATACTGGAGTGACGTTGGACTTCATCACCGGCCATATCGAGCAATCTTGGCAGCCGCGCAGTCTGAAAGTGGCAGCATTGATCAACAGAGACAACCATCGGAAAGTAAATTGCGTCGTCGACTACACCTGTTTCGAGCTATCGATGGAAGGCTATGTCGCGGGCTACGGGCTCGGACTGGACGAGTACCATCGCGGAGCTCCTTATCTCGGTCTCGCCAATACGGAGGCGTCATGACCCACGGACCCCTCGGCATTAGCCGACGAAGTCTTTCTCGGATCGGAGGCATCTCTTGAACTCCACCATGAAGAACGTGATGTTCTGGATGGTCGCGGCGCTCGTGATCTTCCTCTTTTGGAGCGTCTCGTCGCGCATTCAAAACACTGAGACTCAGCTGACCTTTAGCGACTTCATGGGCCAGCTCGACCGTGGCCACGTCGCAGAGGTCATCGTTACCGGCACGGGAGCGGGCTCTCAGATCGACGGCAAGTTCAAGAACGGCCAGTCGTTCAAGACTTTCGCCCCGCCCCAGATCGACGATCTCGTCAACGTCATGCTCGAAAAAGACGTCGAGGTGACGGCACGGGACGCGAACAGCTCTTCGTGGCTCGGCCACCTCGTCGCGTGGACGCCGATCGTCATCATGATCGCTTTCTTGATTTTCTTCATGCGCCAAATGCAAGGCTCCGGCAACCGGGCGCTCTCGTTCGGTAAGAGCAAAGCCAAGCTCAGCAGCAGCCAGCAGAAGAAAGTGACATTCAAAGATGTCGCTGGTGTCGATGAGGCGAAAAACGAGCTGCGCGAGATCATTGAGTTCCTGCGCGAGCCCCAGAAGTTCCAGAAGCTCGGAGGGCGGATCCCGAAGGGCGTCCTGCTCATGGGGCCTCCAGGAACCGGTAAGACGCTCCTCGCTCGAGCGATCTCGGGTGAAGCCAACGTGCCGTTTTTCTCCATCAGCGGCTCCGATTTCGTCGAGATGTTCGTTGGCGTCGGTGCGAGCCGGGTCCGTGATCTATTCGAGCAAGGCAAGAAGAATGCGCCGTGCATCATTTTCATCGACGAAATTGACGCGGTGGGCCGACATCGAGGCGCGGGTTTGGGCGGAGGTCACGACGAGCGCGAGCAAACGCTGAACCAGCTCCTCGTCGAAATGGACGGGTTCGAGTCGAACGAAGGGGTCATTCTCATCGCCGCCACGAATCGACCCGATGTGCTCGATCCCGCTCTCTTACGTCCGGGGCGTTTCGACCGCCGCGTCGTCGTGTCTCTTCCGGACGTCTCCGGCCGCGAAGGTATCCTCAAAGTACACACGAGCCGGATCCCGCTCGCCAATGACGTGGATCTCAGCATCCTCGCCCGAGGCACGCCCGGTTTTTCGGGAGCGGACCTCGCGAACCTCGTCAACGAAGCCGCGCTGAACGCCGCCCGGCTCGGGCAGAAAGTCGTCAAGATGTACGACTTCGAAGAGGCGAAGGACAAGGTCCTCATGGGCGCGGAGCGTCGCTCCATGATCATGAGTGAGGACGAGAAACGTACCACGGCGTATCACGAGGCGGGGCATGCTCTCGTCGCCGCGTGCATTCCGGAGTCGGACCCTATTCACAAAGTCACGATCATCCCTCGGGGAATGGCTTTGGGTGTGACGATGCTGCTTCCGGAGACAGACAAGCACAGCCACGACCGCCAATATGTCGAGGCTCGTATCGCGGTGGCCATGGGCGGTCGGCTCGCGGAAGAGATCGTTCTCAACCAGACGACGACCGGCGCGCAGGACGATTTGGAGAAAGCCACCGAGCTCGCGCGCAAGATGGTTTGTGAATGGGGCATGAGCGAGAAGATGGGCCCGCTGACGTTCGGCCGGAAAGAAGAACAAGTCTTTCTTGGACGTGACATCGCCCGGCATCAAGATTACAGCGAAGACACGGCCATCCAGATCGACCAGGAAGTGCGGCGCATCGTCAATCGAAATTTCGAGCGCGCTCGAACGATCTTGACCAACCAACGCACTGTGCTGGCAAACATTGCCGAAGCTCTCCTCGAGCGCGAAGTGCTCGACGCCTCCGAAGTGAGGATGATTATCGACGGCCTCCCTCTCAAAGAGAGAGAGATCAAAGACGTCGTCGCGGACGATAACGGTTCCACCGAGGCGGAGTCAGAACGGCAAGCGCCGCTGACGCCACCTATTCTCCAGAATCCAGGCAGCGTTCCGCAGAGCTGACCGGGCATCGCGGGCGTCTTAGAGGCGCGGCGGCCCGATCTGGTCTCGAAGCGTCGCCGGACGAGCAACTCGAGTGTGCTTACATACCTTTGAGGCCAGGAATAAGACGCTTACGCTCGGGCGCCGCACCGCGCTCATGGGAGTGGTCAACGTCACTCCTGACTCGTTCTATGCCGGAAGCCGCTTCCCGGATATCGATGCCGCGATCCAAACCGCTATCGACATGGTCGCAGCCGGAGCGGACATTCTGGACATCGGCGGAGAATCGACGCGACCGGGAGGCCAGTTCGTGGCCGCCGATGAAGAGTGGGAGCGCGTCGCCCCGGTACTGTCCGCGGTCCGAGAGCGTACTCCCGTCATGATCTCTATCGATACCCGCAAGGCCAAAGTGGCCGAGCGGGCGATCGAAAGTGGCGTCGATATGGTCAACGACATCTCCGCCCTCGAGGACACCGCCATGGTGGACGTCGTCGCCTCCTCGGGTGCCGGACTGGTGCTGATGCACAAGCAGGGTGAGCCCGAGACGATGCAAAGCGCACCCGCTTATGAAGATGTCGTGTCCGAAGTCACCGCCCATCTCGCGAGCGCGGTGTCCCGCGCCGAAGCCAAAGGCGTGTCGAGCTCATCGATTTTCGTGGACCCCGGGATCGGCTTCGGCAAGACCCTCCAGCACAACCTGACGCTCATCCAGAACTTGAGCGCGTTGAGCGCGCTCGAAAAGCCGATCTTGATCGGCACGTCACGCAAGAGCTTCATCGGAAAGCTCCTGTCGCAAACACCGGAGAACCGCCTGTTCGGAACCGCGGGAACGGTGGCGGCAGCCATCTTGAACGGAGCCCATGCCGTTCGGGTCCACGACGTGCGAGAGATGCGAGACGTCGCCGTCATCGTCGACGCAATACGTCACCCCGAGTTGGTGAGCTCGTGAGTCAGCTCGTCGAGTTTCTCGCCGGCGGAGCCCAGGATCTCACCTGGATCGATATCGTTGATATCCTGCTCATCAGCTTTCTTTTCTACAAGCTGTTCCAGCTCATCCGTGGCGGTCGGGCTCTCCAGATGGTCGTCGGCACCCTGGTGCTCGTGATGTTGTTCTTCGCGTCGCGCTGGGCGGAGCTCACCGCGGTCAATTGGCTCTTGAGAAACGTCTTGGCCTATCTCGGCTTCGCGATCATCGTCCTCTATCAACAGGAGCTGAGACGCGGGCTCGCGAACCTCGGCCACGCACCGTGGTTTCGGTTCTTGAACCCGAATCCAGCCAAAGGAACCCTCGACGAGATCGTGTTCTCCGCGCTGACCCTGGCCTCTCGTCGGATCGGCGCCATCCTCGTCTTCGAGCGGGAGATCGGGCTGAGAAGCTATATCGAGGGTGGGATCCGGCTGGATGCGATCGTCACCTACGACTTGCTGTTGTCGGTCTTCAATCCCAAATCTCCTCTACACGACGGCGCCGTCATCATCCAAGGCGACCGGGTCGCGGCCGCGGCCTGTTTTCTTCCCATGTCCGTCAACCCACAGCTTTCTCGTGAGCTCGGCACGAGGCATCGCGCTGCGATCGGTATCACCGAAGATACCGATGCGATCGCCGTCGTCGTCTCCGAAGAGAGCGGGCTCGTAAGCCTGATGGAAGACGGGACGCTGGTCACCGGACTCGATAGCGAGCAGCTCCGCACCCGGCTTCTAGCTGCGATGGGCACCTCCGATCGACCGCCTAGAGCCGTCAAGACGAACCGGACACGTGAAGTGAGCGAAAGGCCGGTCTCGTGAGATCGTTTTTAGCCGACAACCTGGGGCTGAAGATCTTCTCGCTCCTGCTGGGAATCTCGCTCTGGTACGCCGTCGCTCAAGAGCAAGGCGCCGAGTTCGCCTTCGCCATCCCCATCGAGCTTCGAGAGGTACCGGAGGGATTGGAAGTCGTTCGCGAGTCCGTCCATCAAGTGGACGTCCGGCTACGTGGGCCCTCGGAAGCCCTCCGGGCGCTCTCGCCCCAGAACTTGAGTGTTGCCGTTGACTTGTCCGACGCCGATCCCGGGGTCCAGGTCGTGTATTTGACTCCAGACGATGTCGATGTCCCCTTCGGTGCTCGGGTGATGCGGGTGACGCCGGCGATCGTCGAGATCGAGCTCGATCGAACGCTCGAGCGGACGGTCAATGTCATCCCCCGCGTATCGGACGCACCGGCGGAGGGCTTCGAGCTCTACGGCATCGAGCTCTCGCCATCGACCGTGACCGTCGTCGGCCCGTCGTCTCAGGTACGTGACCTCGAGCAGGTGACGACGTTTCCGGTATCCGCCGAAGGGTTGCGACAACCGTACTCGCGCTCGGTCGGCCTGGAGCTCGATCCGCTCGTACGATTGGAACGAGCGCCACGCGTCGACATCACGCTCGACGTACGCGAAGTTCGCGTCCAGAGAGAAATGGACGGGGTCCCGGTGGCATCGGCTCCAGCGACGGTAGCCGCTGAGATTGCGCCGAAGACCTTGAAGGTCATCGTCGCGGGTCCGAAGAGCCTCGTCGAGCAGCTGGGCGAAGGCGCCTTGAGGGCGGAAGCACGCATCGACGGCCTGGCTGCCGGCACCCACAAGATCGTGCCCATCGTTCACGTCACACAATCCGATACGTTCTCGGCCATCCATATCGTTTCGGTAGACCCGGGCGAAGTGACGGTAAAGATCCAATGAAGGGGAAGTTCTAACATCCATGGGCAAACTCTTCGGAACAGATGGTGTACGGGGTGAGGCCTACGAGCCGCCTCTGGATCGAGACTCCGTCATCCGCATCGGGCACGCGCTCGCCCTTCATCTACCCGAGGCGAGCCCGCGCATCCTGATCGGTCGCGACACGCGGGCGAGCGGGCCGGACATCGAGAGCTGGTTGTCGGCAGGCATCGTCGACGGGGGTGGCAGTGCCGTGACCGCCGGCGTCGTACCAACGCCCGCCATCGCTTACCTGACGCGCACGGAGGGCTTCGACGCCGGCGTCGTCATCTCCGCATCACACAACCCCTACCGCGATAACGGGATCAAAGTCTTTTCTTCCAACGGGGTCAAGTCGAGCGAAGCCCTCGAAGATCGAATCGAAGCGAGCGTTCTCTCGGCTGCGCACTCCCCTCAACAGCAGCCCCGATCGTCGACTCCGAGCCTTCATCTCGAGAGCTTGTACAGCGAGCACGTGTCCGGGAGCCTCGATGGGGTCGAGCTGCCTCGAATGAAGGTCGCCCTCGACTGCGCCAACGGCGCCGGCTACCGGGTCGGCCCCAAGCTCCTCGCGGATCATGGGCTCGACGTCATCCCGATGTTCACGGAGCCCGACGGCGAGAACGTCAACCGAGGCTGTGGATCCACGGACCTGAGACCTTTAGCGAAAGCGGTAAGAGACAACGGGTGCGACCTCGGCGCGGCGCTCGACGGCGACGGGGATCGAGTGCTGATGGTCGACTCCCGAGGCCGCACGATCGATGGCGACCAGATGTTGCTCCTGTGTGCTCGCCAATGGAAACAAGAAGGGCGGCTCAAACACGACGGGGTCGTCGCCACCGTCATGAGCAACATGGCGCTCGAAGTCGCGCTCGCTGAGGCCGGTATCACCCTCACGCGGACCGGTGTCGGCGACAAGTACGTGGCGCAGGAAATGACGGCCCGAGGCATGGTAATCGGAGGAGAGCAGTCCGGACACATCATCTTCTCCGACTTCGCCTCCACGGGAGACGGTCTTCTGACCCTGATGCAGATCCTCAGGGTGCTTTCGGTCGCAAACGGCACGCTGGATGAGCTCGCGCACCTCGAGCCGTTCCCCCAAGTCCTTTTGAACGTGCGGGTCTCTTCACGCCCCGATGTTTCCGACGTTCCGGAGATCGCGCGGGCGGTTGCGGCCGCGGAGCGTGAGCTCGGCAACCGAGGGCGGGTCTTGATTCGCTACTCGGGTACCGAACCTCTCCTCAGGATCATGATGGAGGGACCGAAGCTCGAAGAGATCACCCGCCTCGCGGAAGCGGTACGAGAGGTCGTCCAGCAGACCATTGGGGCAGCGAAATGATAGAGCTCGGAGTCACCCTCGACGCGATCGCCTATTTGAGAGAATCACGAAAGAGCCCGAAACCCGATCCGGTATTCGCCGCTTACCTCGCCGAACAAGCCGGGGCGCGCGCGATCAACGTCCAGCTGCGCTCCGAAAAGCCGCACATTCAAGAGCGCGATTTGAACCATCTTCGCGAAACCGTCAACGTGGAGCTGAACCTCGTGACGTCGACCCGCCAGGAGATGGCTCGATATGCCCTGAACGCCAAGCCTGGGCGGGTCACGTTCGTTCCCGAGCGACTCGAGAATGCGAGCGGCGGTGGGCTCGACGTACTTCTGAACAGCGCCCAGCTCAAAGAGAGAGTGAGAGAGCTCCGGGAGAGCTCGATCCTCCCGGCGATCCATATCGATCCGTCGATCGACCAGGTGAAAGCCGCGCACCAGGTCGGCGCGCTCGCGGTAGATCTATCGGCCGAGCACTACTCCAAAGTCACCGAGTCGGTCGGTATGGCTCGAAACGAAGATGCGGTCGAGCGCGAGATCTCTCGACTGGCCGATTGCGCGCGTCTCGCGGAGAAGCTCGGGCTGCACGTGGCAGTGAGTCACGGCCTGAGCCTCGATAATGCGGCGCGAGTGTGCGCGCTCCCGGGAGTGCGGCGGTTGGGAGTCGGCCACGACCTCGTCGCGAGAGCGGTCATGGTCGGCATCGAACGAGCGGTGTCCGATTGGTTGCATCTATTGGAGCGAGAATCGAAGCCTTCCTAATTGACCTTACCGACCCTGGTTTGCTAGTTTCGGTGATCTGGAAGCGAGAACCGAGACCAAGACCACGGGCTTTTCCGGCTCACGAGCGCGTGGCCGAGTGATTAGTTTGGAGGCGTAAGTTTGGCGAATCGAAAACCCAAAGAGCGAGATGCGTCGCCACCGTCCGACGCGGGGTTCGAGAAATCGACGCTGCGCGAATATTTCGAGTCCATCTGCGTCGCCGTCATCCTGGCCTTGTTCATTCGGACGTTCGTTTTTCAAGCCTTCAAGATTCCGACCGGCTCGATGGAACAGAATCTGCTCATCGGTGACCATCTGATCGTCAACAAGATGCTCTACTCGCCTACCGGCCTCGCAGCAGGGCTCACGCCGATGCGCGATGTACAACGGCAGGATGTGGTAGTGTTCAAGTTTCCAGACGATCCAAAACGGGATTTCATCAAGCGCGTCATCGGTCTACCGGGAGAACGCGTCCGCATCGAGAACAAGAAGGTCTATATCGACGACGTCCCGTTAGACGAGCCTTACGTCTTTTTTAGGGATCCACCGGGGGGAGCCGGCCCCGGATTCATGTCGGATGCGCTGCGGGACAATATGGAAGAAGTGTTGGTGCCCGAGGCTGAATATTTCGTCATGGGCGACAACCGCGATAATAGCCATGACAGCCGGTACTGGGGCACCCTCGACGGAGAATTGTTGAAAGGCCGCGCGCTCATCATCTATTGGTCTTACGAGTCGGACCGTGACGCCTATACTCGGACCGGGTTGGTCGAGCGAAGCGAAGAGCTTCTGGGCGTCCTATGGAACTTCATTCCGAAGACGCGGTGGGAGAGATTCTTCCATTTGGTGCGTTAAGGGCGGGTGTTAGACCGCGAAATCCTTAGGAGGGATGGAAACGATGCGAAATTTGAAGAGTGAGCGCGGCGGCGCAGGCTTCGGGCTCATCCTCGCGATCGCGATTTTCTTGTTCGTCGCCTACGAGGCCAAGCAGTTCGG
This sequence comes from Acidobacteriota bacterium, assembly GCA_029263435.1. Taxonomy (GTDB): domain Bacteria; phylum Acidobacteriota; class Vicinamibacteria; order Marinacidobacterales; family SMYC01; genus JAJCXL01. The sequence goes on from JAJCXL010000093.1 coordinate 13,674, forward strand.
GCCGCCGCTGATTGCCCAGTTTCAGTTCCAAGACGCGGTCGTCGAGGCAGCGAAGTTCTCACGCGGCAAGACCGAGCAGCAAGTCAAGCAAGAGGTCTACACCAAAGCGACCGAAATGGGTATTCCGCTGACGCTCGAGGTGATCCGAGTCATGCGGGAACCGACCAACACCGCGATTCAGGTCAGCTACGACCTGCAAGCGGAATGGCTTCCGGGCAAGATGTACCGGTGGACGGTCAACGTCGACGAAGCGAGCATGCTGTTCTAATTCCCGACGTCGACACCCGGAAACGGGTTCGGCCGGCTACTCGGATTTTCTTTTCAAGAAGGACAGCTTGTCCTGCTGCGCCTCACTCTCGCTCATCAGCTGAATCAGGTTTCGCATGTTCGCGATCGCGGCCAAAACAGAGTTCAACACTTGCCGTTTTTGCATCTTGAGCTCGACGATGTCTTTCTCGATATCGTGAGCGCGCGCCTGAGCGGCTTCGACTAATCGATCCGCGGAGAGCTCCGCCTCTTTGAGCAATAGCTCGGCCTGTTTCTTGGCGTTGTCTTTGAGCTCTTCCGACGTGCGTTGGGCGGCGACGAGCGTGTTCTTCAGGATCTCCTCGCGCTGTTGGTGCTCGGACAACAGCTGCTCGAGCCTGCGATTGCCCTCCGAGTGCCTTTCGTTCTCCCCGCGAAGATGCTCCATCTCCTCCGCGACGTCATTGAGGAAAGTCCGCACTTCGTCGGCGTCGAGGCCTCGGAACATGCGAGGTTGGAACTCGTGACGCTGGATGTCGAGGGGGGTGAGTTTCATCTTCCGCTCCTTTTCTCGAATGCCGCACTTTCTTTCAAGCTAAATCTCTTTTCCCGTCTCAGGGCTCGAGCTTCGCGTGATGGGTCGTCTGTTCCGGTGCTCGAGCTCGAGGGCCGAACAATGCCGTTCCGATCCGCACGAAGGTAGCTCCTTCTTCGATGGCCACCTCGAAGTCGTGGCTCATACCCATCGAGAGCTCCTTTCCTTCGAGGAGCCCGGCTGCCGCTGCGCGCTCACCGAGCTCTCGCAACCGTCGAAAGTAGGGGCGCACGTCGTTCGGGTCTTCGAGGTGGGGCGGGAGCACCATGAGCCCTTCTACGCTCAAGTGCTCGCACTCGCCGAGCTCGTGGAGAGCGCTTTCGAGCTGTTCTGACGGCAAGCCGAACTTCGTCCGCTCTCCTGCGAGGTCGACCTGAATCAAAGCGCGCTGAGTCTTGCCGGCGGCCCCGGCGAGGCGATCGAGACGCTTTCCCAACGACGCGCTGTGGACGGAATGGATGAGCTCGAACGTATCCACGGCAGCTTTCGCCTTGTTCTTCTGAAGGTGGCCAACGAAGTGCCACGACGCCTCTCGCTCGACCTGCGGACGCTTCTCCTGAGCTTCCTGAACTTTGTTCTCCCCGACATCCGTCGCGCCGGCTCTGAGCACCTGCTCGATCTCATCGGCCGAACGCGTTTTCGAGATCGCTATCAGTCGTACAGAATCGGGTTCACGGCCTGCCCGGCGAGCAGCCTGGTCGACGCGGTCACGAATCTCCTCGAAACGGGTCGCGATATCCATGGATTTTCGGAGTCTGGAAGTCTATATTGTACACCCTTTTCGGGCCGACTGTGGGTATATCTCTACAGTTTTGCAGGGCGATTTTCTTCCGCGAAAAACCGTTCGACATCCTTGCGATCGTGGGTCAGCCGGTAAGGGGGCAGGCTCCGGATGAACGTCTCGCCGTAGCTCATGCTGGTGATCCGGCTGTCGAGCACGGCGACGACCCCGCGATCCATTCGTGAACGGATCAGCCGACCAAGGCCTTGCTTGAGCGAGAGCACCGCCATCGGCACTTGGTAGTCCGAGAACGCGTTACCGCCCGCGTCGTTCAAGAGATCGATCCGGGCCGAGATGAGCGGGTCGGAAGGAACGGCGAAGGGTAGCTTGTCGATGACGACGAGGGAGAGGCTTTCGCCCATGACGTCGACGCCCTCCCAGAAGCTGGATGTCGCCAGGAGGACAGCACCCGCCGTGGATTTGAACGTGTCGAGGAGCTCGGTTCGAGGCGCATCGCCTTGCACCAGGAGAGGAAAAGCAAGGCTCCCTTCGAGAGCCTTTCTGACGGCGTTCAGATTCTGGAAGCTGGTGAACAACACGAAGGCTCGACCACCGCTCGCGGTCAACAGTGCTCGAATCTCTGCGACCGCGCGATCGATATAGCCAGGGTCTCGGGGCTGAGGCAAGTGACGCGGCACGTAGAGCACGGCCTGCTCGGCATAGTCGAAAGGAGACGCGAGCTGCTCGCT
>JAJCXL010000094.1 GCA_029263435.1 Acidobacteriota bacterium
TGAGGGAGGTCTTCCGGCTCCGCCTCCAAAGCGTAGGCACGGCTGATGGCTTGCACGCGGGCATCGGCTCGAGCCAAGTCGAGGCTCTCCTCCGAGACGCCGAGCATCTCGGCGCTCTTCCCTGCCTCGGACGCTTCGACCGGAAGCCCGGCTTCGCGCGCAAGAGCGAGCATCCCGACGGCGAGCCGTTCCCCGGGCCACGCCGTCTCGCGCAGATCCAGAGGCACGCTCAAGACACCTCTTCTTTCAAACCACCATCTGCTAGAACACCGGCATCGAGCGACCACTTGCGCCAGTCCGGGCTCTTCCAGATGGCGTCGGCGCGTTTTTCCGAGGCGAGCAGCGCTCGATAGCGGGAATCCAATCGAGCGAGGAGATCGCGCGGCGCACCGTTCTCGACCAACCGTCCGCCTTCGAGCACGAAGACCCTATCGAAGTCGAGGGTCTCTCCTACGTCGTGCGTGACGCAAAGAAACGTCGCGCGCTCGAAGACGCGGCGTGCGCGCTCGAGCATGCGTTGGCGCTGCTCACGGGCGAGCCCCCTGAACGGCTCGTCGAATAGCACCAGTCGAGCGTTACTCCGGCCGAGCGCTCGCGCGAAGCGGACGCGTTGTCCCTCGCCGCCCGAGACGAGCCCGCCCGATTCGCCGAGCGACCCTTGCTGCCCATCCGGCAGTTGCTCTAGGACGTCTTTGAGCTCCGATGACTCGAGTCGACTCGACATCGACAACCCAGCGTCTCTCGGGTCGAGTCCGTAGTTCATGTTTCCGAGAAAGGTCTGATTCCAGAGCTGGACGGAAGGATCGACCCATGCCGTGCGCCCCCGCAGGCGTTCCATCACCGCCTCGTCGAGGCGTTCACCATCGACCGTCATCCTGCCGGATTTCAGCTCCACCCAACCATGGAGGAGCCCCAGCAACGTACTCTTCCCTGCCCCCGAGACCCCCACGATGGCGACATGCTCGCCCGCAGAGATCTCGAAAGAGAGATCTTCGAGCAGAGCCATACCCGACCTCTCCACCGACACGGCAGAAGCTCGCACCGATACGCCTTCCGAGGCCGGGTCGCTTCGCTTGTCGCGGTCCCGTTTCACCTCGGCGCCCACGAGGTCGCTTCTGCCGTCGCGGTCCCGTTTCACCTCAGTGCCCACGAGGTCATTCGTGCTCGTCGTCCCGGCTCTCTCAGGGGCTTCCAAGGGCTCGAGCAATCGACGAGCCGTGTTTCGGAGGGCGGGATAGCGAGATCCCAGATCTCCGATGGCCGCGCCCAGCGCCGGAAACTGCAGCGCCCAATAGGCCAGCAACAGGACCGCAGCAGCGCCGTCGGGGCGTGCCAGCTCGCGCACGAGCATCCAGCCGGCGAGCGAGTAGCCGCATAGCTGTTGAACCCCTTGAAGCGCCACCGCGAAGCGCTGCCGAGAGAACCTCGCGCGTGACCACTCGACCAGGAGACGCTCGTGCTGACGCCGCAGCGCGCGCCCCCCACCGTGCATCCTCAGCGGAACGAGACCCGCGAGCGCGTCGAGATAGAACCTCGATAACGCACCCTCGTGCGTTTGGACTCTCAGGTCTCGCTCGGACAGCGCCGGCTGACACACGAGCGGGACGGAGATGGCGAGCACTGCCGCGAGCACCGCGAGCCATGCGCTCGCAGGCACCCACCAAGAGATAGCGGCGGTGATCATCACGACGGTCGTCACCGCACGCACCAGCTCGGAGCCGACGACGGGGAGGTTTCTTAGCGCGTGCAAGCTGTGGCCGCGATGCGCCGTATCCGAGATCAATCGACTGCGATGGTAATGGTCGGAGAGGCGAGGGAGCTTGCGATGCAACGCGAGCCGAAACCGAGCATCCAGCCGCCGGCCCGCTCGGAATAGACCGGTGGCGATGGGTATCTCGAGGATGAACATGAGCAAGAGAAAGCTCATGAGGACGAGCGCGGCTTTCAGTCGTTGATCGGCTAGACCGAAGACGGCCGCAAGCTCTATCAGCGTACGAAAGAGCAGCGCTTCGACGAGCAAGCCCGCGGAGGCGATCGCAAGCGAGCCCAAGATCACCGCCGGTGAGAACCACCCGTCCGCGCGCAACATAGAGGCGAGCTTTCGCCCCGGCTTCGGGGTCTCCTCGGTGAGTGTCTGGCCGAGTGACGAGGGGGCGCGGGTCTCGCTCGGATCTCGCGCGCGCCGGCCATAGACGCGCACCAAGAGTGAGCCACGAAAAACGAGCTGCGGCTCCGCATCGGGGTCGTCCGGAGCTTCGGCTGGCTGGACGCTCCAGTAGTTGCGAGGCACGACCAGGGGCGCCGCGCCATCATCACCAGGCCCGGGCCCCGACCCCTCGAGAAGGGTCGTCGCACTTCTCTCGGCCTCGGCGCCGCGGCGGATCGCCCCGGAGGCCACGAGCTCCGAGAGCAAACGGAGGACGGCATCCAGAAGAGCGATGCCTCGCCAGCTCGCATCGGCGAGCGCGGTGGACGCGAGTCGATCCCTGGTCGGCGCCCGAATACCCAAGCGACGCATCCGCGCGCGAACGACGCGCTGACAGTCTTCCCCCGCCGCCCATTCCCGCCAATCGTGCGCTGGAACGACGGCGACGTGCTCGTAGAGCGAGCTTCGCAACTGACTCTTGGTTAACCAACGACGCCCCGTCGCGGGGTCCATGACCTGGACGAGCCCGAAGCACTCCCGCCACAAGACGACGAAGTGATTGCTACCGTCGGGGTTATTCACGACCGCCAATGCCGGGAGCGAGCCGGTGCCGAACACATGCTCGGAAGGAATCAAGACTTCATCGGCGGCGAGACCGAGCTCATTCGCGACCTCAGCGATGGTACTGACGGAAGTCCCATCGAGGTCCGTCTGACACGCATCTCGGAGACGGGGGTAGCTCACCGGAAGACGGTGCCCCTCGAGCAGACAGGCGAGCGCCGCCGGCCCGCAATCCATATCGGATGACTGAACCGTCTCCGGCGCGAGCCATCGCCTGGTGAGGCTCACTGTCAAGGACGCCCGGTAACTCGCGAAAGCTTTCGGCCTGCGCTTTGCAGGATGAGGGCGAATGGAGACAGGCGATCCACGTCTATCTCTACAATCCCGGGGAGACCGTGGTCGAGCGGTACGGAGAACCCCACTGATTCGGGAATCGAAAGCTCGACCCGCATCGCTCCGTTTCTCGACTCGGTGGCAACGCGCTCGACCCTACACTCGACCGTTCCGTATCGAATCCAGGAAAAGCCGTCCAGTCTCATGCGAGCGGCCTGCCCGGGATGGATTCTTCCCATCGCGTGCTCCGCGTCGAACTCCGCGACGACCCGCGTCCGACCTTCGGGCACGATGGAAGCGACGGACTCTCCTGGCGCGAGAAACCCGCCGCGGAGAACGGGAATCACGGACGCGAGTCGACCATCGACGGGAGCGCGAAGCTCCAGACGTCTGAGCTCCTCTTTCGCCGTCTCCTGTCGTGCTCGAACGAGGAGCGTGTCGCTGTCGAACCGAGTCAGCTGCGCTTTGAGCTCGGCGACCCGCGCCTCGCGCTCGCTTTGAGACGCGACCGCGTCATGTCTCCGCGTGCGGCGCTGCTCAGACAATGCAGCCAGGCCGGCTCGTTCCTGCTCGGCCAGCGCGTCCGCCCGCCGCCATTCCATCTCGGGCACCAAACCCAGCTCGAACACGCGCTGCACCCGGGACGCTTCGCTGTCGGCGAGATGAGCACGGGACCTCGCGAGCGCCTCCAGCGCTTCGGTCTCCGCGTCGGAAGCATCGAGTGCTCGGTCAGTCTGCTCGAGCGCTCGCAGCTCGGCCTCGAGCTCGACGACGACGTCGGAGCGGTGGCGAACGAGCCCCAGCTCACTCGCTTCCAGCTCCAATAGCTGATGCTTCTTTACGCCGGGGTCTAGAGTGACGAGCAGGTCGCCTCGAGAAACGATCCTGCCCAGCTCCAAGTCGGCGGACACGATGGCCCCGCCCACGGGCGTGCGCACTTCGAACGGTTGCGCTGAAACTTCGACGCGGGCGCCCCGAGAGATCGCATACAGGCTGACGCGGCCGAACACCAACCAAACGCCCCACAGCGCGAGGAGCAAGCTCGCGGCCATCAGACTCCATTGACCGAGCCTGCCGTGGTCGTTCTCGAGAGAGCGTAGGGATTGAGCGAACAAGGAGGTGCCTCCGACGGTGGTCGAGCCTGCACACCGACGGCGGGCCCTGACACCGACTACGTTCTTATCGGCACCTACCCTTCCTCACTGCAGGCTTTGAACCACCGTCACGCGAGGACGAGCGGAGAAAGAATCGGCGCTCTCGTGCTTTCCGGCGCGTCGCTTTCACCAGCTCACACGGGATGACGCGTCGAAACTCGCACCGTTCGGGCGCCCGAGCCAACGCTCGTTCGCTTCCTGTTAATAAGGTGGGGTCGGACCCGTGGACGCCTCGCGAAAGGGGTTAGATCTCGACGCATCGCGATTGGCATTTCTCTTGCAAGGTTACCGGGCATGCGTGTTCAGCGAAGTCACTTTTTTCGAGACGGCGAAATTTCGCGGAACGTGAGAGCCGGCCATACAGCCGACTCCGGTGGAGGTCGATAATGTCTTGCATAGTGAAAGTCAAAAGACTCGATGGAATGTCCAAGACGAGAACCGCTCCGATGAGAGACGGAGCCCCGGTGCTCATCGCCGACGACGATGACGCGCTCCGGATGCTCATTCGCGCTTGCCTAGAGGCACACGGCTACGAAGTGATCGAAGCCGAGAACGGCGCCCAAGCGGTGGAGCTGTTCTCGGAGCACGAGCCGGCGCTCGTCTTGATGGACGTCGTCATGCCGCGTCTCGACGGATTCGACGCCTGTCGAGCCCTGCGAGAGTTGCCAGGCGCACAGTTCGTCCCCGTCGTCATGATGACGGGGCTGGACGACGTGGTGTCCATCCAGAAGGCCTATGACGCTGGCGCCACCGATTTCGTGACCAAGCCCGTCAACTTCGCGCTCCTTCCTCACCGCGTCTCCTATCTCCATCGCGCTGGTGAAACGTTGTGCGAACTTCGTCAATCGGAGCGAAGGCTCACCGCCGCTCAGCATCTCGCCCGCCTCGGAGGCTGGGAGCTGGACCTGGAGAACCATCGCCTGCACGTCTCGAGCGAGGCGCGTGCGATTCTAGGGCTCGAACGAGACCGCAATCCGGAGACGATCGAGGACTTGCTCGTGAACGTTCCGTCGGGCGACCGCGAACGGCTGTGGAACGCCTTTCACGACGGCGAACGCATCGGGCGCCCTTTCGGCGTCGAGCACCGCATCCTATTGCCGTCAGAAGGTGAACGGATCATCTATCAGCAAGTCGAGATCCACCGGGTCGGTTCGCAAGATCATTTGACGATGACCGGCATGGCGCAGGACGTTACCGAACGCTCCGAAGCGCAGCAGAAGATCTTCGACCTCGCACATTTCGACCTCCTGACGGGTCTTTCCAATCGGACCCTCCTTCGCAAGCGGGTCGAAGCGGCCATCCACGAGGCTTCAGAAAAGGGAACCCATGTCGCGCTACTCTCGATAGGCATCGACAAGTTTCAGCGGATCAACGATAGCTGCGGCCATGACAACGGCGACGAGCTGTTGCGAGAAACGGCCCGACGTCTCGAGGAATGTGTCGATGGCTTCCCGACCCCTAACCGGGCCCACACGACGGTCGCCCGCCTCGGGGGTGACGAGTTCGCGATCTGCTTGCCCGTCGACGACCGCCGGCAAGCCGAAAGCATCGCCCACGAAATCCTCTCCGCGATATCTCGCCCGGTGGATCTCGGCAACGAAGCGATTGTTGTCACGGCGAGCATTGGCGTCGCCTTGCATCCCGGTCACGGTGACAACGTCAAGCAGCTTCTCAAAAACGCGGATGCCGCCATGCACTACGTCAAACGCAGGGGCGGCGGTGGCGTCGACTTCCATTCGACCGCGCTGGACGAGAACGCTCGCCAGCGACTCGACATGGAGAACGGCTTGAGGCGCGCCATCGAGCGAAGCGAGATCGAGGTCTGGTATCAACCGAAAGTGGACACCGTTACCTCTCGAGTCTGCGGCGTCGAAGCTCTCGCCCGCTGGCGCGATCCGAAAAGGGGAATGATCCCCCCGGTTGAGTTCATCGCACTCGCTGAAGAAACGGGTCTCATTGCGCCGCTCGGGATGTACGTGCTCGAGCAGGCGTGTGAGCAAGCCAAGAAGTGGCGTGCGAACGGGCATGATTTCACGGTGGCGGTGAATCTCTCACCCAAGCAGTTTGCCGATCCCGAGCTCGCAGAGGCGATCCTCGCGCAAGTCGCGAAGAGTGAGTTGAGCCCGAGCGCGCTGGAAGTGGAGATCACTGAGAGTGCACTCATGGATCACGATGGTGCGTGCGGTGCAACCCTCGCCAAGCTGAAAGAGGCGGGGGTCGGTATTGCCCTCGACGACTTCGGAACCGGCTATGCGTCGTTGAGCTATCTCAAGCAGTTTCCCATTGATGTGGTCAAGATCGATCGCTCCTTCGTGATGGACGTCACCACCAACGCGGAGAGTGCTGCGATCGCTGAGGCCATCCTCGGGATGAGTCATGCGATGAGCAAGTCCTGCGTCGCCGAAGGGGTGGAGACCGAGGAGCAGCTCGATTTCCTCCGCAAGCACGACTGTCGCGTCGTCCAGGGCTACTTCTATAGCCGACCACTCGCGGCAGTCGATCTCGAAGCATGGCTCGAGCTGTCAGAGGTTCAAAAGAGCGCGTAGCTCGATCCGAACGAGACGCACCGACTCGATAGCAGCGGAGACGTGTTGGGCGCGTCATCTTTTTCGCGCACACCTAAAGTCATTCCTTTCCCTGCCGAAAAAAGTTATGGAGAACTTCTTCCATGACAGCTTTCCTTCAATCCAGCACTGAGCTTCTCTCTATCTACCTCGAGGGCCTCCGCGAAGCGTTGAACGCCGACGCCGCCAGCATCTTTCTCCCAGCGCTGGGCGAGAGCGGCACGCTGATGCATCGAGGCGATGCGGATCCGGCGCCGGAGCTTCGCGACGAAGTCGCCGCGGCCCTTCTCGCGCTCCGGGTCGCGGGCTCCAAAGACCCCATCGGAAAGGCCCTGCAGAGCGAGTCACCCTTGTGCGCGCTCATCGGGCTTCCCTCCTCGCCCTATCGACTGGCGGGTAGGACGCCGAACGTCTCGTCGAGACGCCGGGCCTCGGACCCGGTCCAAGAACCGCCGGCGGGGGTTCTCGGAGTGCGCTTCTCGACACCTGAAGCGCGCGATGCGATCTTCGACAACGATGAGAACGCGCGTGCCCCGGCGGCGGAATGCGCGCGGCGGATAACCGTGCT
>JAJCXL010000095.1 GCA_029263435.1 Acidobacteriota bacterium
CGCTGGCCGGCGCTCATTCCGGCAGCGATGTCCATCTGCGAAATGACCCAACCGCCGAAGATGTCTCCGCTGGGATTGGCGTCGCGTGGCATGGCGAGGGTTCGGAGCGAGAGCTCACCTCGAGGCGTTTCCGCGCTCATTCCGGCGTCCTCGGAGGCCGGATCCCTCTGAACTCCCAGTCGCCTCCGAAAGCGGTCGACTCGACTTCTTCGGAGGAGCTGGGTTGCGCGCCCACGTCATCGGCGATCGCCCGGGGGCCGTCCACGATGGTGTTGGTCAAGGCCCCTAGCCCTTCGACTTCTACCGTGACGACATCTCCCGGCTCCACCGGGCGCGAGTTGGCCGGGGTCCCGGAAAAAATGATATCCCCGGGCGAGAGGGTGATGTTTCTGGATAAATCCGAAACCAGGTAATGCATGTCCCATTTCATTTCGTTCGTGTTGCCGTCTTGTTTGAGCTTGCCATTGACGAGGGTTCGGATCCGCTTGTTGCGAAAATCCCACCCGGTCACCAGTGCCGGGCCTATCGGGCAAAGCGTATCGGAGCCTTTGACCCGTAGCATCGAGCCGGCGTCGGTGTCGCGAAAATCGTGGAGCCCGTAATCGTTGCCGATCGTGTAGCCCGCGATGCGCTCGCGGGCGCCGCTCGGAGAGATGTTGCGACACGTCGCGCCGATGACGATCACGATCTCTCCTTCGTAGTTGAGATAGCGGCACCGTTTCGGCCGGACGACGTGTCCGCGATGAGCCAGGAGGCTGCTCACCGGCTTGTGAAAATAGGTCGGGGCTTTGGGTAGCTTCGCTCCGAACTCAGCGACCCGGCTCTCGTAGTTCAAATGCACGCAAAGGATCTTCGACGGCGTGACCGGCGGGAGATAGACGGCCAGGTCCTCATCGATGCGTCGTCCGTCGGCCGCGACGAGATCGGGACCTTGCGGCGTGACCGAGATCGCCGCCCCGTGGAACAAGATACGTCTGGTTTCCATGGTTTGATGTCTCTCAGTTCAGCTCATCGAGGGTCAGTCGAAAGCTCGGAATGAAAGTGGAGACGAAGTAATCCACCTCCGGCAAAGCGATCGCCCGGACCTGTTCTTCGAGCGCGGTCTCGGCGTGCGAGAACTCCTTATTGCCCGCGGCGGTCTCTTCGAGACACTTCATGTAGGCACAGAGCTTGTCGGCGGCTTTGACGATCTGCACGTGCTCGTCGTCCCCCGGCAGGATGGCATCGCGATAGTCGGCGGCGAGCTCCTCGGGGACCATTTGGAGCAGACGTTCGGCCGCGGAGGACTCGATCGCGTGGTAGGCCTCCCGAATTCCCGGGTTGAAGTACTTGATGGGTGACGGTAGATCGCCGGTGAGCACTTCTCCTGCGTCGTGGTAGAGCGCGAGGATGGCGACACGGCCGGGCTCGAGTGCTCCGCCGAACTTGCGATTGCGAATCAACGCCAAGGCGTGCGCGATCTGTGCGACCCGAAGGCTGTGCTCCTGGACGTTCTCGACGCGGCTATTGCGCATCAGACCCCAACGCTGGATGAACTTCATCCGTGAGAGGTAAGCGAAGAAGTGGCTCATCTATTCATAGGGCCGCGGGGCCGTGAACCACCACCCCCACGGCTCGCGAAGCACGGCGGATCCACGCCGATCTCGCAGCAGCTGTTGTGGGTGCCGCTCGGGGAGCTTCCGCTCGACCGCATGGGCCCATAGGCGCCGGTCTCGCGGTAGATGTATCGGATACCGCTCGGTTCGCGGCAGCTGTTGTGGGTGCCGCTCGGGGAGCTTTCGCTCGAACGCATGCGTGGATTCTACCTGTTTTGTTTCGAGGCTGACGAGACCGTATGATCGGCATCGACCTCATGAGCGACGCCTACGCGGATATCGTCAGCCACGACACCTATGTCGACGACGTGCCGCACGCGACGTTCGAGCGCATGCGTCGTGAAGCGCCGGTCTCGTGGGTCGAAGAGGCCGACGGCTCGGGGTTTTGGGCGGTCACGCGCTACGACGATGTGCTGGCCGTCAGCAAGGACTTCGAGACGTTCACCTGTAGTCGCGGGATCCGGCTCGAGGAAATGGACGCGGAGGAGCTCGAGGCCAGGCGCTCGATGATGGAGTACGACCCTCCGGAGCATAGTCGCTTGCGGCGCATCGTTCAGCCGAGCTTTTCGCGTAAGACGGTGCAGACCTATGAGGACGCGTTTCGCCGCATCACGCGGGAGCGACTCGACGCGATCCTTGCCAAAGGTGAGCTCGATTTCGTCACCGAGATTGCACGAGAGCTGCCTATCCGTATCCTTTGTCGCCTGCTCGGCGTGCCGGATGAAGACGCCGACCATCTCGTGAATTGGGGCGACCAGATGATCTCGAATGCGGACCCGGAATATTCGCACGCGGTGATCGATCGAGCCGATACGGACGAGTACCGTCTGTTGCCGTTTCGAAGCCCCGCAGGCGTCGAGGTATTCCGCTACGCAGAGACGTTGGCTCGCGAGCGTCGCGCGCATCCCAAAAACGACATCCTCACGGCTCTCCTGCCGCTCACGGATCTCGAGTTCAAGAATTTCTTCGCGCTCTTGATGGTCGCGGGCAACGAGACCACGCGGCACACCATCTCCCACGGCTTGCTCGCGCTGGTGGAGCACCAGAGCCAGCTCTCCGAGCTCTCCGACCATCTCGAGCTCGCGGGCTCGGCCACCGAAGAGATCTTACGCTGGTCGAGTGTCACGATGCATTTTCGCCGCACCGCTGCCAAAGATACCGAGATTCGCGGCGTACCGATCCGAGCCGGGGACAAGGTCGTGATGTGGTACGTCTCGGCGAATTACGACGAGGAGATCTTCGTGGACCCGTATCGTTTCGATATCCGTCGGGAGCCCAACGATCACCTCACCTTCGGTACCGGGCATCACGTCTGTCTCGGAGCGTGGCTCGCGCGCCTCGAAGTTCGCGCTACGTTGGAGGAGCTTTTGCCGCGGCTCGGGTCTATCGAGCTCGCGGCGCCGGTTCAAAGGCTTCGGTCTAACTTCATCCGCGGCATCAAGCACATGCCGGTTCGAATGACCCTTCGATAGAGGGTGTACAATTCTCGCAGAATGTCTCGCACGGTCTCGGTGGCGCAGGTCGATGTCGAGCTCGACCACTGGATCGGAGGGCGACGGGTCGCCTCGAAGGAGACCTTCGACGACGTTTCTCCCATCGACGAGTCGGTTCTCGCTCGAGTAGCGAGAGGTGGTCCGACCGAGGCGGCGGCGGCGGTCGCTGCCGCTTCTGCGGCGTTTCCGGCATGGCGGCGCACGCGTCCAGAAGAGCGGGCGGCGGTCTTGCACCGCATCGCGGACGGTATCGAAGCCCGTCTGGAAGATCTCGCGATGGTCGAGACCCTCGACAACGGCGCGCTCCTCCGCTCGCACCGTAAGGGAGTGATGCCCCGGGCCGCTCACAATTTCCGGTTCTTCGCGGATTGGCTCTTGAAGCTAGGCCACGAAGACTTCGAGACCCGTGGGCACCGAAACCACGTGAGCTGGGATCCGGCCGGCGTCGCGCTCCTGATCACGCCTTGGAACGCCCCGCTCATGCTCGCGACGTGGAAAGTGGCGCCGGCGCTAGCGGCGGGAAACACCGTTGTCTTGAAGCCGGCGGAATGGTCGCCCCTCACGGCTTCCATGCTTTGTGAGATCGCGCGTGACGCGGGACTCCCCGACGGCGTGCTGAATGTGGTGCAAGGCATTGGAGAAGAAGTCGGGCCGGCGCTCGTCGGCCATCCCGACGTGGCGCGCATCAGCTTTACGGGCTCCGTGCCGACCGGACGTCGGATCTCGGCGCAAGCGGCCGAGGCGCTGACGCCGGTGAGCCTCGAGCTCGGCGGCAAGTCACCGCTCGTCGTTTTCGCGGATTGCGACCTCGATGTGGCGGTAAGCCAAGCGGTGGAACAGTACGACAATGCCGGCCAGGTTTGTCTCGCCGGTACGAGGCTACTCGTCGAGGGCTCGATACGAGAAGAGTTCGAGCAAAAGTTCGTCGCGCGGGCCACTGCGATCGTCCAAGGGGATCCTCGCGATGAGGACACGGATATCGGCCCGCAAGTGAGTCGTGAGCACTTCGAGCGCATCGACGGCTTCGTGACCCGAGCGAAGGAGCAGGGCGTCCGCGTGGCGCTGGGCGGCGGCCCGAACCTAGAGCTGGGCGGCCTCTACTATCGGCCGACGCTGTTCGCGGATCCGGAGCCGGGCGCGGAGATCGCCACAGAAGAAGTGTTCGGGCCCGTCCTCACCATTCAGAGCTTCGATGACGAGGCGCAGGCGGTGGTGATGGCGAACGACACGGTCTACGGGCTCGCCGCGACGGTCTTCACCGGCGACCCCGAAAAAGCCTCTCGGGTCTCTTCGTCGCTGGTCGCCGGTACGGTGTGGGTGAACTGCTTCTTCGTCCGAGATTTGCAGGCACCGTTCGGCGGGTCGAGGCAGTCGGGGATTGGCCGCGAAGGGGGAGACTGGAGCTTCGATTTTTTCTGTGACGTCAAGAACACCGTGACGTCGCCGCACCACTGGAAGGGTGGGACCTCGCCATGACGAATGAGTTCTCCCGCATCCGATTACTATGGCCGGACCACCTTGGCCTTCCGCGAGGCAAGTATCTTTCCTCCCGCAACCACACTCACGTGACGGGTCATTGCATCGCGATGTTCGCGCTCGGCTTCGATCGGAACATGACGCCCCACAAAGGTGCGCACTTCTATCAAGGGATTCCCGACGTCGAGGTCCAATACGATCCGAAGAAGATCCGTCGCGGCTGGCAACTCCGAACGGGTGTCGTCGTTCCGGACGTCTTCAAAGACGGCAAGCCGCTGATGATGGCGCCTCGCAACGTTTTGAAAAAAGCCATCGCCGAGTGGGAAGCGCTCGACTATCAAGTAAAAGTCGGGGTCGAGCTCGAAGCGTTTCTCTATCAGCCGGATAGTGGAGGCGGCTTCACGCCGATCGATACGCCCGGCGCATACGTCTATCAGACCGGCCCGATGGTCGACCCCAAAGGCGTGCTCGACGACTTGATGGAAACGTGCGACGGAGTCGGCCTCAGGCTCGAATCCGTGCACAGTGAGTACGACAACGGCCAGTTCGAGCTCACGCTCGAGTACGACGAAGTGTTGAAAGCCTGCGACGACGCGTTCCTCTTCAAGATCGTCGCCAAAGAAGTCGCCCATCGACATGGGCTGTTATTCACCTTCATGGGAAAGCCGGTCACCCTGCGCGGCGGCAGCGGGACCCACATCAACTTGAGCCTGTGGAAAGACGGCGAGAACGCTCTGTACGATGAGAGCGCCGAGGACGGTTTGTCGGAGCTGGCACGACACGCGCTCGGAGGGCTGATGGAGCATCACGTGGCCATGACGGCCATCTGCGCGCCCACGGTGAACGCTTACAAGCGACTACGACCCGGGCATATGTGCGGCTACTGGGCGAACTGGGGCTACGATCATCGAGGTGTCGCGGTTCGGGTACCGCCGGCCCGAGGCAGCGGCACGAGGCTCGAGCACCGATTGTCGGATGGTGCCGTCAATGCCCACATCGCCGCAGCTTGCGTGCTCCAAGCGGCTCGTCTCGGCGTCGAGGCGAAGCTCGAGCCGCCCCCCGCGGAGACGGCTGATTGCTGGGAGACCGCGGATACGGATCGCCACGTCGCGACGAGCTTGGAAGGCGCGCTCGACGATTTGGAAAAGAGCACCGCTTTCGTCGAAGCGCTCTCTCCGGAATATGTCGATGCGTTCATGGCCGTCAAAAGAGCCGAGTGGGCGCGCTATCAAGCACATACGACCGACTGGGAAATCAACGAGTACCTCCACTTCTTGTAAACTGACTGCTTGGAGCCGCACCGGTACGAGACGTGAACGACGATGAGCTCACCCTCGCGCAATTGGAGGCAGACCCCGATCCAATCCTCGCTCGGCTGCGAGAGCAGGCCCCGGTCGTCCATGCGACTCAGTTGAATCTGTGGCTCGTCACTCGATGGGACGACGTCGCGACGATGGACGCCCATCCGGAGCTCTTCTCGGCGGCGACCGAGCCTTCTTTTCTCCGCAGAGCGCTTGGTGTGAACATGCTGACACTCGACGCTCCCGAGGCCGCGCGACTCAAAAACGCGATGATGCCGCCGTTTCAGCGCAGTGGGAAGAGCGGTACGTTCGCCGAGGAGGTCCTACCGCAGTTGTGCGACGGGCTCATCGACGGGTTTTACGAGGAAGGGCAAGCGGATCTGGTCTCTCCCTATGCGGCGGCCGTCAGCGCGTCTTCGCTTCAAATCGTCCTCGGGTTATCCGATTCGACGTGGGAGCAAGTGTGGCGGTGGTGCGAAGGTCTGTGCGCAGATATCGCGAACTTCGACAACGATCCCGCGAAGACAGCGCTTGGAGACGTTGCCAAAGTCGAGCTCGCCTCCGCCATTGACGTGCGCATCGAGGCACTGCAGAAGGTGTCGAACGATACCGCCATTGCGCACATGCTATCGGTCGATGCGTCGGGCAGTCCGCTGACTCGGGAGGAGATCATCAACAACGTGCGTCTCATGGTCAGCGGTGGCATCAACGAACCTCGGGACGGGATCGGGCTCGTGTGCTGGGTGTTGCTCGCCAACGGAGAGTTGCGGGAGGAAGTGATGTCGAGCCCCAAGCTCTGGCGTCGCCTCGTCGACGAGGTCATGCGTCTCCATTCGCCGGTCGGCACCATCACGCGTCAGACCACCCAGGAGGTCGAGCTGTCGGGAACGACGATTCCAGAAGGTGCGCTCGTCGCGGGCGTCCTCCGTTCAGCGAATCACGATGAGAGACGTTTCCGTGAACCGATGAAGCTCGATCTGCACCGCACGGAAGGCGGCCACGCTGCGTTCGCCTTGGGGCAGCATCGGTGCTTGGGCGAGTGGCTCGGCCGCCAAGAGATCGCCGTCGGATCCGAAAGGCTCTTCGCGCGGCTGCCTAACCTTAGGCTGGCCGGCGACGTCGAGCTCCACGGGTTCGAGTTCAGGGGGCCTCGCAGCTTGAGAGTGAAATGGGATGCCTGACATGAAAGGCTTCATGTTCCCGCGCACGCCGTCGGGGCGCTCGTCCATCGTGCCGCCGCCCCCATGGCACTACTCGGGAGACATGCTCGTCGTCGAATATCGGACCCATCCCGAGAGGGTGGCTGAGCTCCTGCCGTCGCCGCTCGAGCCGGCTGACGACGATCCGGGTGCGGTCGCAATGATCTGGGCGGACTGGCAGTCGTGCTCCGACAGCTTCGAGGAGATACTCGATCCGGTGAGATCTCAATACAAGGAAGCCTTCGTCGTGGTGCGCTGCAAATATCGCGGGGAGACCTACTCGCGATGCGTCTACATCTGGGTCGACAAAGACTTCGCGCTCGTGCGCGGCTACCATCAGGGATATCCCAAGAAGATGGGAGACATTTGGATGACCCGGCCGGTGAGCGTCGGCCGCGCCGGTCCGAAGCTCGAGCCGGGAGGGAAGTTCGGAGCGACCGTCTCCGCTGCCGGACGCCGGATCGTCGATGCGACGTTCACGCTCACGGGAGAGTCCGAGAGCTTCGGATTCGTGAATGGCTTGCCGATGTTGCATCATCGCTGGATGCCGGCGATCGAGTCGGACGGCACCGATGCACTCCACGATATCGTCACGATGAGAGGCTATGACGTGGAGCTCGGACCGGCCTTTCGCGGAGAAGCGAGTCTCGAGCTCCAACCGTCTCCCAGCGAGGAAGTCTCGCGTCTCGAGCCGGTGGAGATGATCGCGGGCTACTGGCGTAGCGTCGGTACGTCATGGCGACAGGGGACGACCCTCGATGGGTGAGATCGTAGGCGCGGGGCTCTTGTCCCACGCCCCCACGATCATGATGCCCGAAGCACTGCGCTACGAGCTTAACGAGGGCAAGGAGATCAGTCTCGTTCCCGGACTCAGGCGGCTGCGCGAAGAAGTTCTCGACCCGCTGGACGCTGATACGTTCGTCATTTTCGATACGCACTGGTTCTCGACGGTCGAGCATTTACTCTCGTCTCACGAAAGACGCTCTGGAAAGTTCACCTCCGACGAGCTCCCGCGAACGATGTGCCAGATACCCTACGACTACCTTGGGGATCCGGAGCTGGCGGAGCGCACCGCGCGGCTGGCCGAGGCTCACGGCACTCGGGCGACGGCGACTGCGGACCCCTACTTGCCGGTTCACTATCCGACCATCAACCTCCTGAGCTTCCTCCACGCCGGCGAGCGAGTGATCTCGGTCGGCTGCGCACAAACGGGCCAGCCGGAAGACTTCCTCGCTCTGGGACGGGCGCTGGGTGACGCGGTCTCGAATCTCGACCGGCGCGTCGTGTTGATGGCCTCCGGGGGCTTGAGCCATCGGTTCTGGCCGCTCCAGGAGCTCGTCCATCACGAGGCATCGGATCCGATCCATATCCGTACACCCGAGGCGCGCGCCGCCGACGAACATCGGATCGAGTTATTGAAGGCCGGCAACCACCGGGAGGTCATCGCCTCGATGGACGACTACCTACGCTTCGCGCCGGAGGGTCGGTTCGGGCACTACCTGATGATGGTGGCTGCGTTGGGCGGCGCGGATTGCACCGCGCCAGGGGAGATGTTCTCTGACTACGAAAATGCGACCGGCACCGGCCAAGTACACGTTTGGTTCCAGCGACCCGAGCGCGGCTGGATCGGCTAGCGGAGGCGCGACGCGATCAGCGTGGCTGGGGTGGTGCACCGGTCTCCTCCGCGAAGAGCTCACGCAAGAGGCCGCGCCACTGCTCATACTGTGCGTCGATCGAGCCCGTGAGCCGTCGCACGCGACCTTCCACTTCCACGAGCTCCGGGGTGATATCGGCGGCCAGTGACGCGCCGAGCTGTTGCAAGATCTCGAGGTGGCTCTTCCGACGCTCGTCCTCGAATCGTGCCTCGTCCTGGGCCGCCGCGGGAGCTCCACCGAACAATCCCGGGGTGCCGCACATCACGCCGTCGCCCCGGCTCGCGCCGCCGCTGGCGATGAGGACGCCCAACGGGGCGTTCCGCCCTCCCGAGCCGACAGCGTTCGGGGGACCCCGTTTCATCGCTTCGCGCCGCCAGTAC
>JAJCXL010000096.1 GCA_029263435.1 Acidobacteriota bacterium
GAGCCTGACCCAGAGCCAGACCCAGTCCCAGAGCCAGAGCCAGAGCCAGAGCCAGAGCCAGAGCCGGCGCCGGAGCCGGAGAGAACCTCACCGCAACGTCCATTCGCGAGTCAGCGGAAGAAGCTCCTGTTCGTCGGCGCGGCAACGCTGTTCGTCGGCGGCCTGCTTCTCGGCCGCGCGCTCGCACCGACCGCGGAGCGTCCCACCTCGGACGAGCTCCCCGTCGTCAGAGCGACGGACCCGCAAGCGGACGCTCCAAGGACGCCACATCTCGCGATCCGCTTCTCGGACCGTGAGCCCGCCTGGTTCGATGGACGCGGTGGCGTCACCATCTCTAGAGACGGCTCGCGCCTCGCGTACGTCGCCGACATCGACGGCGTAAGACAACTCGTCGTGCGCGAGATGCATCAGTTCGGCTCGCGCCGCCTCGCGGGGACGGAAGGCGCGGTAGCACCTTTCTTCTCACCGGACTCGGAGTCCATCGGCTTCTTCGCCGGCCCCGACGTCAATCCATCGTCGGGAGCGCTCGACGAGAGCACCCGCAAGCGCGTTTGGCGTTTGGTGTCGGTCCCCTACACCGGTGGCGAAACCACGGTGATTGCGAGAAACATCATGGCACTCGGCGGAGAGTGGTTGGAAGACGGCTCGATCCTCTTCGGAGGGGGAGGCTTGCAACGGGTTACCCCGATGGAAGATGACATCGAAGACTGGAGCAAGCTCGCCGACGACGAGCTCGTGCATCGAGCGCCCCGACTCGTGGCGGGAACGCAGACTCTCCTAACAACGATCGAAACGCCGACGGAGCGCCGAACCGTTCTGTTCTCCCTGGAAGACGGATCTCGCGCGAGCCTCGCCGACGGCTTCGGCGCGGTCGCGACACCCAACGGCTACGTGGCCCTGTTGAGGGCTCCTCGAAACGTCGGCTCGGGTCGATTACTGCTGGGACGCATGAACTTGGAATCCGGAACGATCAGCAGCTCATTCAAGATGCTTTCGGACAACGTCGTCTGGTTCACCTTGTCCGAGGACGGCACCGTTTTCTACGGAGCGGGAGCTTCCGATGAAACAGAGGGGACGCAGCGGGAAATGGTGTGGGTGGACCGGAGCGGCAGAGAAGATGCGATCGACGCCCCGGCACGCGGCTATCTATCTCCGAGGGTCTCTCCCGACGGCAGACGCATCGCGTTTCACGTCCGGGACGACGGCCAGCCGGACGTGTGGGTCCACGATCTCTCGACCAGCACTCAGACCCAGCTCACCAGAGACCCGGAGCGGGACGAGTACCCGATCTGGAATCCGGACGGCGAGCACTTGACGTTTCGCTCGTTCCGGGCGGGCGGGCTCGGCGCGATCTACACGATGGCCGTCGATGTGACGGCGGAACCGACGCTTGTCGCTTCGCACGGCGAGAGAGTTCCTACGCCGTGGGCATGGTCCGGCGACGGTCAAACGCTCGTGATCTCGCTTTGGAACTGGAACTCCTCAACCGGGTTCGACATCGGGGTCGTGAAACCGCGATCAGGTCCCGACATCGACATGTTTCTCGGAAGCCCGGCCAACGAGACCCACCCGGATCTATCCCCCGACGGTCGGTGGCTCAGTTTCGGCGCTGACAGCTTCGGCGGCTTCAGAATCTTTATCGCGCCGTTCTCCGACTCCCGAGAAGAGCGCTCGGTCCGCACGATAGGTGTTGGCGCCAAACCGGTTTGGGCGCGACGGACGGGGGAGCTATTTTTTCGGAACGGCGACAAGATGATGGCCGTCGCTGTCAGCACGGACCCTCGAACTCAGTCTCCACCTCGGACGCTCTTCGACGCGCCTTACTTTTCGGCTGCCGAAAGGCAGTACGACATCGCGCCCGACGGTCAACGGTTTCTCATGCTCAAGCAACGCTCGAGCGCCCCGACGGACGAGCTCGATCCCGAGTTGGAGCTTCTGGTCATCCTCAACGCTTTCGAGCTCGTACCGGAGGACTGAACCGGACGCTCACCGCAGCTCGGAAGGATGCACCGGCTCACTGAGCTCGAAGAGAACCGGATAGAGAAGATCCTCGCGGCGATAGGTGATGCCGCGCGCGTCGAGGCGGCGGCCGATGCGTCTGGCTAGACGAAAGCTCCTCGGTACCAGCGCGACCTCATCCGCCGCCGCGACCTCGTCTCGAAACGGAAAGTACCATTCGGTCTGCGCGGGCCCGAGCTCCGATGTCCAGACGACGCGTCCGTGGCTCAAGAAGACGTACTTGTAGGAAAGATGGTAGTCAGAGCGCACGTAGCGCACGCCCAGTTCGTCGAGCGCGGCGACGAACTCCCGATTGACCGGGTCGCTTTCGAGCGCGATACCGAGATAGTGGAGGTCGCCTCGGCCGTTGATGAACACGAGGGCACATGCGGCGACAACCGCAGCAGGCTTGAAGCTGCGCCAAAGAGCTACACCGGTGACACCGACGAAGACGGGGACGACAGAGAAAAGAAACAGCAAGTAGCGCGGCTCATCCGTCATCCAACCGAAGCTGCTCTGGGCAAAGACCGCGACCACTAGCGCGCTGAATCCGATGAGCATCATATGGGGACTCGGCCGCCGCAGACGGGATCGATGCTTCCACGCGAAGAACGCGACGACGGTCGGGATGAGAAGGGTGAGGACGATCTTCCATAGCGGCGCCGGCCACGGCGGCATATCTCTCGGCCAGTAGCCCGACAAGACCGCGAGCGACGTCGTGCCGACCCCTTTGAGCTGCGTCAGCGTGCGACCCACCCGGTCGGTCGCTTCTACCGTCTCGGCATCCAGACTCCACCACCGAAAGCTCAGCCACTCATTCTTGGCGTTCCACAAAATCCCGGGAAAGTCACCGACGATGAAGCCGCCCGCGAGGCACAGCATCCGCGCCACGCTCTGCCGGGACGGCCGATGCACGACCACGGCAATTCCGACGCTCAGCAGATAGTAGGTCGCGAGGATGTGGGTCCAAAACGCCAGCCCTCCGAGCACTCCGATCCAAAACCAGTGCGCGAAGCCTTCGCCTGGTTCCTGCATCCACCTGGCCGTGAGCCAAAGCATGAGGGTACCGAAGAGCATCACATCGACGTAATTCCCCTCGTTTCCCATACCCCAGGCCGTGAGAAACCCCGGCGCGACGATCACGTAGATGGCGGCAACGAGTGATTCGGGACGAGGAGCGACGGTGCGGGCGAGCAGATAGACAGCGGCGGTGAACAGCGCGTACATCAGAGCCGCGGCGAGGGCGAAGCTCAGCACCGGTTCGCCGCTTAGCGTCGAGAGCGCGGCAGTCAAGTGAGCCTTGATGCTTCCGACGTAGGACCAGTTGTAGAGGAAGATCGGATGGTGCCTGCCCTCGTAGATGTGAAGCGCCATCAAACCCTGGGCCGCGGCATCCGAGCTGAACAACCCGTAAGCGCCCCAGAGAAACGGGAGTCTCGTCAACAGCGCGACGAAGGCGATTCCGGCCGCGATCCAGTGGTCTCTCTCGACCTCGAACCGGATCGATGCGACGGCAAATACCGCGAACAGCAGCGCTGGGACCAAGGGCGGGGTCGCCGCAACGAACAGATCGAGCTCGTGGTCGAACCAGCTCAGGCAAAGCCAGAGATAGGACCCGAGAGCGAGTGCGGGGAAAGCGAGCCGAGGACGCATGAACGCGCGGAGAATAGCAGGTTAGACTGGAGACGTTCATGCGCGCGCTGCTGCTGACCAACTCCCTTTCGGGAACGTCCGGCAGACGCACGCTCGCCCAACAGCTCGTCGAGCGCCTGACGTCCGGCGGAGCGTCGCTGGATGTGAAGACGCCGGACTCGGCGCAGGCCATGGCCGAAGCCGCGGCTCAGGCGACGCGACAAAGCTACGACATCGTGATCTCGTGTGGCGGTGACGGCACCTTGAGCACCGTGGTCAACGGGCTCGTCGCGACACCGAAACCGCGCCGTCCCGCCCTCGCGATCTTGCCGGCCGGGCGCGGGAACGATTTCGCGGCGGGCATCGGCATCGAAACGCTCGAAGACACGCTCTCGGCGCTCGAGCGCGACGAGCGGCGGCACATCGATCTCGGAAAGACCGAAAGCGGCGTCTTCTTGGGTGTCGCCGGCGCCGGTTTCGACGCACAGACCGCACGGCGGGCGCAGCGAACGCGGTGGTTGTCAGGCAGCGTTCTCTACAGCTATGCCGTCTTTCGAACCCTCCTCGAGTTTCGCCACATCGAGGCACGCGTCCGTTACGACGGCGGCTCCTACGAAGGTCCCATCACGTTCGCGGCCATCGGCAACAACCGCCGCTACGGGGGCGGAATGCACATCGCCCCCCATGCAGAGCTCGAGGACGGGCTGCTCGACCTGTGCCTCGTCAAAGATGTCTCGCGAGCTCGTTTGATCTACATGTTTCCGACGGTCTTTTCTGGAACCCACCTGTCGGATCCGCGCGTGTCGTATCACCAAACTCGTTTCGTCGAGATCGAGACCGAGGCGCGAGCCGAGCTTTTCGCCGATGGCGAGTTCTTGTCCGAGACACCCGTACGGGTCGACGTGCTGCCCCAAGAGCTCGAGGTGATCACGCCACGCACACATAGTCGATGAGCTCGGTGAAACCGTCCGCGTCGAGCTGCTCGCGGATCTCATCGCGCGCGGACAGCCACGGTCGCGCCGGGCTGCGTTTTCGGCTGAGCGCACCGACGGCCACCACGATGAAAGCCCGGTCGAGCCGCTGAAGCTCTTCGTTCGAGATCACTTCAGCACCGTGAATTCTTTGGCCGAGCTTTCGGGGGTCGAGCTCGATGATGTGAGCGGGCTTCAGCCGAGCGGCCCAGCCTTTCCCCACCGGCCCCGCACCCCATACTGCGAGCGGTCTCTCCGGCGGAAGAACGTGTGCTCGCAAATAGTGCTCTTTGACATCGAGGAAGCGCTCGATGGCATAGGCCGGCTGGACCCGACTCGCACGTCTCGGTCCGTCCCGCCAATCGACCAGCACTTCAGAAAGCTTCTCGAAGCGGCAGCCGGAGAACAAGAGCCGCATCCAAAGATCGTAGTCCTCGGGCCATCCGACGTTCCGGTAGCCCCCCACCGCCTCGAGCGCGTCTCGGCGCATCATGACGGAAGGATGAGGGACCGGGCTCTCGATGAACACGTTGCGTCTTATGTCGTCGTGCGAAAGCACGCTATTCACCCACGACTCGTAACGAAGGTAGCCGTCCTGGATCGACTCCCGAGGAAAGAGACGTACCTTGGAGCACGACACCCGCAAAGTCTCGATGCGTTCGAAATGCTCGGCTTGGAGGGCGAACCGATCCGGGTGCGCCACGTCATCGGCGTCCATCCTCGCGATAAGAGAGCCGGAGGCTTCGGCTCGCGCGAGCTCCAACGACGCGGCTATCCCACGATGGTCCCGAGCGAGGACCTTCAACCGCGGCTCCCGCGCCGCCGCCTCTCGCAACAAGGACAGCGTTTCGTCCGTCGAGCCGTCGTCGACGGCAATGACCTCGAAGTTCTCGAAACTCTGAGACCACAAACTGGACAGCGCCTCGTCGAGGGTATCAGCTGCGTCGCGACACGGCATCAGCACGCTGACAGCGGTCATGCTTTGCGGTAGACTTTTCGTCTCATGAAGGAGCTCAACTTCATCCAAGCGGACGTTTTCACGGACCGGCCGTTCACGGGGAACCCATTGGCTATCTTTCCGGATGCCGAGGGTTTGTCCTCAGAGGACATGCAGTCTATCGCGAAGGAGATGAACCTCTCCGAGACAACTTTCGTCCTGCCTGCCACTGATTTGAAAGCGCAGTTCCGCTTGCGCATCTTCACCCCGACCTCCGAGCTTCCTTTGGCAGGCCACCCGGTAGTGGGCACGTGCTTCATTCTTGCCGAGCGCGGCATCATCAAAGTCGAAGAAGGCATCAACCGCATTCATCAAGAGTGCGGCGCCGGAATCCTGCCGGTCGATATCCACGTCAAAGACGGTGCCATCGATCAGGTCGTCATGACCCAATCCCCTCCGCGATTCTTCGACGAGTATCGAGAACAAGCGCTCCTCGCCAACGCCGTGGGGCTTTCGGAGGATCAGCTCCTTCCAGACGGCCT
>JAJCXL010000097.1 GCA_029263435.1 Acidobacteriota bacterium
CGAGACTCACCGCCATGGCGAGTCCGAACCCGGGAAGCGCCGCATCGAAACGCCGAGAGCCGAAGGACGCGCCCGCCCACCAATCGTACACCGACGCATTGACGTACCACGCCGCGGCGCTCGACAGTGCGAGTCCGAACGCCAAGACGGGCACTTTTCGCAACAGCCCGGGGAAACCGAGCACCGCCAGCCACAAGACCGGAGCCCAGGCGAGCAGACCGTGCCTGGAGGAGAACAAAACGGGGCCCATCGCAGGTTCAGACCAGTCGATGTAGCCTCCCCCCTGTGGGATGAGTAGAAAGCTCCCGTATAGGGCTTTCCAATAGAACAGCTGCGGTGAGAACACGACCAAAAACGCAGCCCCCCCTAAGAGGAGGCGCCGCCAGTCGGGCCGGCCCGATCTCGACCAGCTCAACAGGAGGCCGATGGGAAGAAACAGCACGTTCTGCCAGCGCACGAGCGCCACCAGGCCTCCGAGCGCACCCATGACCGCGAAGTCGCGAGGGCTAGCTGCCCCCTTTCGAGTCACGAGGAGAAACCAGGCGACACTGGCCATCGCCATCGCGTGGGACATCGAGGGCTCGAACACCATGTACCAGACATGGGACGTCCCCAGCCACACGAGGATTGTGGTCATCAACGAGAGATTCGGCTCGAAATGACTTCGAATCCATCGAAAGACGCAGATCACCCCAAAAAAACCTGCGAGCAACGTTCCGGTCGCGATGGAAGTGAAATAGGGGTAGCCGAAGCCGGTGGGCCGGTAGAGGCCGAGGAGTCCACCCGCGTGGGCGACGAGATAAAACGGTGTCCAAAGCAGCGCCGGGCCTATCGAGAAATTGTTTGGTAGCCTTCCGGTCCGCGTCGGCTCGAAGTAGCCCGGCAAGGCTCCCAGCACTCGGTACTCGTTGTCGAAGTCCAGATCACCGTCGATGATGAGCGAGTGCAGCGGGGCGAAATAAAAGATGCCGTCGCTCGCCACCCGCTGCGGCTGCACGTACATGAGCGCGAGCACGAAGGGCAGAATGCCCATCAACACGCGCTCTCGCCCTTTGAGGCCGAAAAAGCCGACGAGCGCGGAGACGAGCGCCAATCCCCAAACCCAACCGAACCAGTTCTCACGAATGCCTTCGCTGAGCACGGGTCGGAACACTCCGACGACCATCAAACAAGACAACACCAAGAGGTAGCGTGTCCTCATACCCACTTTCATTAGGAACGTGGCCGGGGCGTCCCGGCTCGCCCGGCTCGCCCGGCTGGGTCGTCCGGGTTAGCAACGCGTTCGTCGACGGCGGGACTCAATATTCTTTCGAACTGAACGGCGTCCTCGCTCGGGCGCGAGTAGTATCCGCGTCGTTCTCCGACGAGAGAAAAGCCCTCGGTAAGATAGAGCTTCTGGGCAGCGTCGTTACTCCGCCGCGTCTCGAGCGCGACCGTCTCAGCGCCAGCGTCGCGCGCTTCCGCAACCGCCGCTCGCAGGAGCAGACGCGCCAGGTGTCGTCGGCGATGATGGGGATGGACCGCGATATTCTGAATGTGAGCGTGCTCGAACACGACCCACAAGACGCAATAGCCCGCGACGTTTTGGATCGCGCCCTTCGTCAATGCCACCCGCGGCCTCGAGAACGGATTCTGCGAGAGCTCATGTTTGAACGCTTCGAGCTTCCAAGGGTTGGTGTGGCTCATGTTCTCGATCGCGACGACGTCGTCGAGGTGTTTCTCCTCCATGACCTCGATCGTGTAGGCGTCGACGGGCTTCGAGGTCATGCCCCTGTCGTGTGAGACGTTCGGCGGCGTTCAGCCTCCGACGGGCGGACATAGATGGGGGCGATATCGGTGGCGAGCTCTCCGGGGCGGCCCGGCTCGTCCGGATTGTCTCGAGTCCTCTGGATGGAAGAAAAGCGTAGCGCGCCGAGCCGGGCGACGGACTCCGCGAGGAAGGGCGAGGCCTCCGCTATCAAAACGCCCGGGAGCATCTTCGCGATCGACGCGGCCCGGCTGGGCGTACCGTGACCCGTGACCAACGTCGGCTTCTCCGCAAAGCTCTCGATCAACGATTCCAGCGGTGCGCAAGAAGGGCCCCCGACGGGCTCGGCTGCGCGTCCGTCGGCACGATAGACGGCTCCATAGACCTCACCGCGATAAGCCTCCAAGATCGCAGCCACCACCCCTTGGTGATGGCGAACGCTGTGCGCGGTTGCGTCCAACGCGGAAACTCCGAGGGCGGGGATATCGAGGGCGTAGGCGAGGCCCGCGATCGAAGCGATTCCGATCCGAATCCCCACGAATGAGCCCGGGCCCGCCGCGACGGCGAGCAGATCCAGCTCCGAGAGAGCCGAGCCCGTATGGGCCAAGACGAGCTCGATCGTGGGAAGCAGATCCTCAGCATGGCGGGGACGCGCCGCGCGAAAACCCGCGACCCCGATAAGCGCACCGTCCTCGACGACAGCGACGCTCCCGTGGGCGCTCGTGGTGTCCACCGCCAAAACTCTCATCGATGGAGCGAGATCTTACTCCCGATTCGACGTCGCGGTACAATGCGCGCGACCATGGCGCGCCCCACCGGCCGCACGCAGACGCAAACGCCCAAAGCCACCAGCCCTGCGATGCGGCAGTACCTCGAGATCAAGCAACAGGCGCCGGATGCGATTCTTTTCTTTCGCATGGGCGACTTCTACGAGATGTTCTACGAGGACGCCGTCAAAGCGGCGCGCGCGCTCGAGCTCACCCTGACCTCTCGGCAAAAAGATCCATCGGGAGCATCGATCCCGATGTGCGGGATACCCCATCACGCAGCGGATACCTATGTGGGCCGGTTGATTCGGCTCGGCTTCAAAGTCGCGATCTGCGATCAAGTGGAGGACGCCCGTCAGGCCAAAGGCATCGTCAAACGCGAGATCGTGAGGGTCGTCACCCCGTCGACCTATCTGCATCACGGCTACCTCGAGGCGAAGGAGACGAGCTACCTCATGGCATTCGTCGCCGGCGCGGACACGGTAGGCTTGTCCTTGGCCGATCTATCGACGGGAGATTTCGTCGCCTTCGAGCTATCGGGCGAGGAGAGACGTTCGAAGCTCGCCGACATCGTTTCGGTCTACCAGCCCCGGGAAGTCCTCGTCGCGGAAGATAGCGAGTCCATCGATGACGTCTTCGAAGCTCTCGGACCCGATGGTGGCAGACCCGTCACGACCCTGAGGCCGGGCTTTCGTTTCGAGCACGAGTCGGCGCGTGACCAGCTCTTGCAACATTTCGGCGCCTTGTCGCTCGATGGCTATGGCCTCGAAGACAAGCCGTTCGCCATCGGCGCTGCCGGGGCGGCGTTGCAGTATTTGCAAGAGACGCAACGAGACGAGCTCGTACACATCACGGACATCCGCTGCGTAGAAGAAGCCGACTATCTCATCTTGGATCCGGTGACCCAGAGGAATCTAGAGCTCACGCGCTCCTTGAGCGAAGGCGGACGTGAGGGCACCCTCATCGAAGTTCTCGACGAGACGATGACGTCGATGGGCGCTCGGATGTTGCGAAGCTGGCTGCTGCGGCCTCTGGTGGATCCCGAAGCGATCGGTCTACGCCTCGATGGAGTGGAAGAGCTCGCCTTCGACGTCATCACCCGCGGTAAGCTGCGAGAGCTCCTCAAAGAGATGCTCGACCTCGAGCGGCTTCTCTCGCGGATCATCCTGGGGAGCGCCGGCCCTCGGGATTTCGTCGGGCTCTCCACCTCGCTCGCGCGGATCCCGGGCATGAAAGCGCTGACCGGCCACACGAAGGCCTCCTATCTGAGAGAGCT
>JAJCXL010000098.1 GCA_029263435.1 Acidobacteriota bacterium
GACCGTTTTCGAGGAGCGAATTGCCCTGGGCATCAAAGTTCAACGCGTCTCGATTAGGACGCGCGTTCGGCGCCATTCCCCTTGCTTCGCCCGCGCGAGGGGCAACAGAATCTAGGACGTCGAGCTTGGTCCGGTCGGTACGAAAACCTTGCACGCGGTTGCTGCAGATTGCGGTGATGGCGTTGATCGTCGGCGCCAGTCCGCTCACTCATATTTCTGACGCGCGAGCAAACGATGAGTCCGTATCCTTGTCGCTGCACACGTCGTTCGACCATTTTTGGCAACGCTACCTCGAAGCGGCTGCGGCGGGCGACAGCGAGATCGCGGAGCGAATGCTCGAGGAGATCAAGAGGCTTCGCGTCGAGCGCAATGTTTTCGCGCTCAACGATGTCGGAACCTCGTTCGCCTATCAAGGCTATGCTCTGCTCGAGAGCGGAAATATCGAGCAAGCGCGCGAGCACTTCCAGATCGCCCGTCAGCTGAGCCCCGACCTGCCGCTCGCCTATCAGGGGCTCGCGAGGGCGAGTGAACGTTCCGGAGGCATCGGCTATGCCACCGCGCTCCTCCATCGGGGGCGAGCACAATTGGCGGCGCTTCGCTCCGGGCTCGACGGCCCCTACGCGCGTTGGAACCTCGCGTTTCTCGTCTTTACCGTGGGCATGGTCACGTTTCTCATCTTCGGTGCGCTCATGGTGTATCGCTATGGAGTCCTCCTCGCCCATGATTTCGAGGAACGCGTTGGCGAGTGGCTCGGTAGCAGAGGCTCCCTCGCCGCGGCGATGGCTCTGTTGTGCTTGCCCTTGATTCTCACCGCCGGCGTCGCGTGGCTCGCACCCTATTGGATGTCTTTGACCTTCGGCTACCAGTCGAAGAAAGAACGGGGCATGAGCGCCGCGTGCTTGTTGGTGCTCCTGCTCACTGCTCCGTTCGCACAGCTCTACGCAGAGTGGGTGCGCACCGTTTCCAATCCGGTTTATCAATCGGCGCTGTCTTCGACGACCGGCACGTTCGATATCGAGGACGTCCTCAAGCTGCGCGAGGCGGCACGTCAGTTTCCCGAGGACCGCGATCTTCAGTTCTTGCTGGCGACCCAGTTCAAGAATGTGGGTGATTACGAGCTCGCGGCCGATCAATACCGGCGCATCCTTCGCGCCTTTCCCGGAGATCTCGCCGCGAAGGTGAACCTCGGCAATATTTACTTTGCCCAACGGGATTGGGAAGGCGCACTCGTGCAATACAACGAGACGCTCGCTGCCGACCCGCGCATCGCGATGGCGCATTACAACAAGAGCCTCGCCCACGCGGAGAACTTCCAGTTCGCGGAGCGGGAGGATGCGCGTGCGCGCGCAGAGACGATTGAACCTTCCGCGGTGTCGAGCTACGAAACGCTGACTGGCGACTATCGGGCAGTCGCCGATCTACGACTCGACGAGAACGACATCTTCGCCAAGTTCGTCGGGTTGTCGGAAGGGCTTCACGAGCGTCCCGTGGGTACGTTGATGGGTGTCTCATGGAGCGAGGGCTGGGGGGCGAGGTTCATTCTTGCTCCGCTCGCCTTCGCCGCACTCATCCTCTTGCTCGAGGTCAGTTTTCGCGATCGCAGGCTCACGCAGCGCTGCTGGAAGTGTGGCGGCGCGTTTTGCGGGCGATGCCAAATCGGGACCGGCCGAAAGGGTCTCTGCACCCAGTGCTACCACCTCTACTTCATGAAGGACGGGGTGTCCTCAGAAGCGAGGAATCAGAAGCTCGCCCAAGTCCAGCGCTCATCGACGACGAGGCTGTTGATCTTTCGACTCCTCTCTTTGGTCGCACCCGGCGCGGGGCAGATCAGTGACGGCAAGCCTATCTTCGGATCGATTCTGCTCTTGGTGTGGGTGTGGGGAGCGTGTACGCTTCTGCTCGACGCGCCCTATTCGATTCCGTCCGGACTTTTCAGCACTGAAAGTGGTCCTCCGATGACGGTAGCGGTCGCGATGTTCGTGACGCTCATCATTGCGAATTTCTCGTCTCGACCCATGGCGCGAGGGTAGACGATGGCTCTCTCCGGCACGCTCCGGGATTTTGCCCTCCCCGATATTTTTCAGCTCATCGGGATGCAGCGGAAGACCGGACTGCTGACTCTCGAAAGCGATCGTGAGACCGTTAGTGTCGTTTTCGAGCAAGGGATGGTCGTTCACGCGGACTCGACCGTGAGACGGCTGGACGACCTCCTCGGCAACGTCCTCGTCCGACACGGGAAGATTCGAAAAGAGATCCTCGAAGAAGCGCTGGCGAAGCAGAAAGTCTCCATGCAGCGTCTCGGGTTCATCCTCACCAGCCAGGGCTATATCGATCGGGACGACCTGAAGTTGGCGCTGTCCGAGCAGGTGCAGCAGATCGTCTTTCGCGTGTTCCGGTGGAAGAGCGGAAATTATCATTTCGACCCGGCTGCCGACACCGATTACGATCGAGAGAACACCAACCCTGTCAGCACCGATCACATCTTGATGGAAGGTATCCGTCGGGTCGATGAATGGCCCATCATCGAAAAGAGGATCCCGTCCCTGGACTTCGTGTTCCGTCCGCTAGTGCCGCACAAGCAGATCAAGATCGTCGACAGCAGTGAAGAGAAGGGCGGCGATCTCGCTGCCGCTTTCGATAGCCTCGAAGGAGGCTCCGAGGAGCCGGCGGCCGCGGATCCCTCTTCCGAAGTTGGGCTCGGTGCGCAGGAAGAGAAGATCTATCGGTTCGTGGACGGCAAGCGCTCCGTCGCGACGATCATGGAAATGACCGGCCTTTCGGACTTCGACGTCTGCCGTACGTTGTTCGATTTCATCGACCGCAATCTCGTCGCTCCCGCGGGACAAGAGCCGTCTCGTACCAGCCATCGCGTCGGAGCGAGCGTCACGGAGAGCGCGCCGAACCAACTGGCCGGGTTGGTGGCCATCATTGCCGTGCTCTTGATGAGCGCTGTTGGGTTTTCCATCTCCGCGAGCGCTCCGTTTCGGGTCCCGGCCTTTCCGAGCTTCTTGCAGCAAGAATCGGTCACCATCCAGAAAAGCATCGACGTCGCCAAGATGAGGCGCCTCGTCAGCGGGCTGCGGGCCTACTACCTGGCCTTCGGGACCTACCCCACTCTGCTCGATGATCTCGTCAATGCGAGCCCGGCGCTCGTCAGCGCCTATGACCTCGTCGGGGCTTCCGGCGAGCCCTATCGATACCGCGCGGAGGGAAACAAGGTTTTCCTCGATGCTATCGGTCCAACGGGCGACACCTACCTGACAGTCGTCCGGGAAGTCTTGTCCGAGGAGGTCACCCTACCCGGCGCGGCTGGATCTGCGAACCGTTGAGATCGGTCGACATCGGATGAAAGTCACCCATTTTCCCGATGTGGACTTGCCCGCCAACGCGCGGCCGGCGGTCACCCTGGGCAATTTCGACGGCGTTCATCTCGGCCATCAGCGCGCGACGGATCTCCTCAAGCAGCGGGCTCAGGCGCTCTCGTCTCCATCCGTCGCGGTCACGTTCGAGCCTCATCCGGTCAGCGTGCTTCGTCCGGAGCAAGCCCCCAAACGCATCCTCACGCCTGCGTTGAAAGAAGAGCTCCTCGCGGCACAGGGCGTCGACCTGCTCGTCGTCATCGGCTTTACCGAGGAGTTCTCTCGCATCGAGCCCGAGGCGTTCGTGGACGACGTCCTGGTTGGGAAGCTCCGAGCCGGTGAGCTGGTGCTCGGCGGCAACTTTCGATTTGGAAAAGGCCGGGCGGGAGATCTCGATGCGCTTCGCGCGATGGGTGAGGCCCGCCAATTCATCGTTCACGAAGTGGAAGCGTCTAGCTATCGAGGCTCCATCATCTCGAGCTCTCGAATCCGGTCGAGCCTTTCGCAAGGCAAGATCTCGGAAGCTTCCGCCATGCTCGGGCGTCCTTAATTCGTGACCGGGCAGGTCGTCAGGGGCAGCGGCCGGGGAAGGCCGATGGGGTTTCCAACGGCGAACATCGAGCCCGCGGGGGATGTGCTGCTGGCAGACGGGGTCTACGTCACCGAGACGCTCGTCGAGGGAAGGATCGTGCACGGCATGACCCATATCGGGCGCCGTCCGACGTTCGGCGTGGACGAAAAGGCGGTGGAGACGCACCTCTTCGATTTCGACCGAGACATCTACGGTGCGGAAACTCGACTTTACTTTCACCGATTATTGCGAGGAACGGTGACGTTCGAGTCCGTTGAGGCACTTCGCGGGCAGCTCGAGCGGGACTCGAAGCGGGCTCGTCGCTTCTTTCGGGACCGTGGCCGGAACCTTGTATTGTAGAATTCGTATCGTTCAGTGGGTGGTCAGGTCCGCCGCCCGTTAAACTGAATCGTGTTCGAGATTTTAGAGGCCTCGAG
>JAJCXL010000099.1 GCA_029263435.1 Acidobacteriota bacterium
GGCGGATGCCGCGAAGACTCGAACTCTCGCGGCACTTGGAGCCGACATTGGGGATCGGTTGCTCGACGAAGTCCGAAGTCTCGACCCCGACGTGAAACGGACAGCGCCTCCGGGCCAGGGCGTGTTCCACGTGGCGGTCGCTACCGACGGGGCCGGAGGCGGACGACACTTGCTGCTGCAACGCTCCTTTCAATCAACGGATGGCTTGAAACACTACAATTTTCTTCTCGAAGATAGCGGGTCCGACCTATCGATACGTTTCGTCTCCGCCGAGCCCCATCAACCCGCGGGGGTGACGCCGCTTGGTGAGGGTGCTGCGTTTCACTACGCAGTCCAAGACGGCTGCCGCGGGCTTCGACGGGTGCGAGACGACACTCTCGATTACGAGGGTTGTGACGGCGCTATTCTCGACGGTGAGCTCGTCGAAGTGAAGCCGGCGCTCGTCGATGAGGTCGAGGGTGGGCCGGTCTTCTACCGGCGGGATCTCTCTTCGGACGCGGCTGAAAGTGACATCGAGCGCGGCCTTCGTTTGTTCAAAGCCTCGGAGTTCGCGCCGGCGGCGGAGGCTTTCGAAGCCGCTGGGGATGCGATCGATCCCGTGGCGCCCTATGACGCCTCCGACCTTCTGTACAACCGTGCGCGCGCTCTCGAAGAGCTCGGCGAGCGGCAGCAAGCGCTCGCCATCTACCGAAGCATCGGTGACGTTTCCTACCAACGGTGGGTCGATCAAGGGGCCGGCCGCATCGAGGGCGCTCCTCGTTAAGTGTAGTGCCGCTCCTCTCTAGGTCCTAGAGTGTCTCGGCTGCTCGTGTGTCTCTCTTGCTATACTTGCGGGTTCTGGCATGAGAGAGCTCTTACGACTCGTTCCCTACCTGAAGCGCTATCCCCGACCGATGACTTTCGGGATGGTGGCTCTCGTGCTGGCCAAGGCCGCGGCGGTTCTGACGCCGCAAGTGCTCAAGTGGACGATCGACGATCTCGCGGTATCGGTCACGATCGACAAGCTCCTCTACTATGCGGGGCTCATCGTTGCGATCGCGGTTTTCCAAGGCTTCTTCCGTTTCTGGATGCGCCGGCTTCTGATCGGTGTGTCTCGGCACGTTGAGTACGATCTACGCGGAGATTTTTTCGCGCAGCTCCAACGGATGAGCCCGTCCTTTTTCAACCAATGGCGCACCGGAGATCTCATGTCGCGCGCGTCGAGCGATGTCAGTGCGGTGCGCATGGTTTTGGGGCCCGGCATCATGTACCCGGCCGAGACCGTGATCGTCACGCTGGGAGCGCTGCTGTTCATGGTCTCGATCAGCTGGGAGCTTACGCTGGTCGCCGTGGCCATCATGCCCGTCGTCTCGTTCGTGGTCATGCGTTTCGGCTCGGTGATCCACAAACGCTTCGAGAGCATTCAGGAAAAAATGAGCGACGTCTCCGCTTTAGTTCAAGAGAACTTGGCGGGCATGCGGGTCGTCAAAGCCTACTCGCAAGAGCAGCGCCAGAAGGAAAAGTTCAACGTCGAGAACGATGAATACTTCAACCGGCAGATGCGCCTCGTCAAAGTCTGGGGCGCTTTTCATCCTTTGCTTGCTGCGCTCATCGGGCTCGGGACGGTCCTCGTTCTCTGGTGGGGCGGACTGATGGTGATGAGCGAGCGCATCACGCTCGGCGAGCTGGTGGCGTTTTTCGCCTATGTGAATTTGCTGACGTGGCCGATGGTCGCGCTCGGGTGGGTGGTCAACATCTATCAGCGAGGCTCGGCGTCGATGAAACGTCTGTCGGTGATTCTCGACGTAGAGCCGGAGCTTCCGTCGACGGCTCCGGCGGGAACGCTCCCCGCGCAACCGGCGCCGCTGTCCGGCCGCATCGAGTTTCGCTCGGTTGGCTTCAGCTATAACGGTGGTGGCAATGGCGATCGCGTGCTCCGAGGTATCGACCTCGTCATCGAGCCTGGTCAGACGGTCGCTTTCGTCGGACGGACCGGCTCGGGGAAGAGCACGCTGACTCGGCTCGTCCCCAGGCTCTACGACGTGACGGAAGGAACGGTGCTCGTCGATGGGGAGGACGTGAAAGCTTTGCCGCTCCACCGGCTGAGACGATCCATCGGCTATGTACCCCAAGACAGCTTCTTGTTCTCCGAGACGGTAGGAGGCAACATCGCGTTCGGAAATCCCTCCGCGTCGCAAGAAATGATCGACCATGCCACGGCTCTCGCGGGGCTGAATTCCGACGTGGAAGAGTTTCCGAAACGCTTCGAGACGATGGTCGGAGAGCGCGGTATCACGCTCTCGGGGGGCCAACGTCAACGGGCCACCATCGCCCGCGCGGTGCTGATCGACCCTCCGATCTTGATTCTCGATGACGTGCTCTCGGCCGTCGACACCGAGACCGAGGAGAGAATCCTCTCCCAGCTGAGTAACGTGATGGAGTCACGGACGACGCTTCTGGTCTCCCATCGGATCAGTACGGTCAGAAACGCCGACCTCATTTGCGTCTTGGAAGATGGGCAGATTAGAGAGCGCGGCAATCACGACGAGCTCGTCGAGCTGGATGGTCTCTATGCGAGCCTGCACAAAAAGCAGCTCTTGGAACGAGAGCTCGAACAGATCTAACCACTGAACTGAAATGATCGAAGAAGAAGCACTCGGCAAAGTCTACGACGGCAGGTTGATGAGGCGGCTTCTCGCCTACCTCGCGCCGTACAAGCTCATCGTCGTCGTCTCGCTCGCCCTCGTGCTTCTTATCTCCGCGCTCAAGCTCGTCGGGCCCATTCTCACGAAGCTCGCGATCGATGACTACATCGCCAACGGCGATATCGCGGGTCTTACCCGCATCGCGTTGCTGTTCGTCGCGGCGCTGGTCGCACAGCTCGTGTTGTCCTACTTCCAGGTCTACATCATGAACATGG
The DNA here is from genome assembly GCA_029263435.1 of Acidobacteriota bacterium. Classification (GTDB taxonomy): domain Bacteria; phylum Acidobacteriota; class Vicinamibacteria; order Marinacidobacterales; family SMYC01; genus JAJCXL01. The sequence goes on from JAJCXL010000099.1 coordinate 2,900, forward strand.
CTGGACAGCGGGTCATGGCCGACATGAGGCGAGAGATTTTCGCCCACCTCCAGCGTCTCCACGCCGCGTTTTTCGACCGCAACCCGGTGGGCCGGCTCGTGACTCGGGTCACCACGGATGTAGATGCGCTCAACGAGCTCTTCACTTCCGGCGTGGTGACGATCTTCGGCGACGTCTTCATGCTCGTCGGCATCATGGGAGTGTTGGTCTATTTGGATTGGCGCCTCGCGCTCGTGAGCTTCGCGGTTCTTCCTGCTTTGTTCGCCGTCACCCTCGTGTTTAAACGTCGGGTCCGGGTCGTGTATCGCAAAGTGCGCACCCGCGTCGCGATGCTCAATGCTTTCATCCAAGAAAACATCGTGGGCATGAGTGTCGTTCAGCTATTCGGCCAGGAGCGACGAAAATTTCGACAATATAGCGAGCTCAACCGCCAGCACGCGGACGCGAATATCGAATCGATCCTCCACTACGCAGTCTTCTATCCGGTGGTCGAGATATTGAGCTCGGTAGCCATCGCTCTGATCGTCTGGTACGGAGGTGGACGCGTTCTCCTCGGAACGCTCACTTTGGGGGGGCTGGTCGCGTTCATCCAATACTCCGAGAAGTTCTTCCGGCCGATCAGCGATCTGTCAGAGAAGTTCAACATTCTTCAAGGCGCGATGGCGTCGTCAGAACGTATCTTCAAGCTTCTCGACACCGAGAGCGCCATCGTCCCGCCGTCGCCCTCCACGGTCGACTCTTCCGTCGAGACAGCCGTGGATGCCGCTATCGATCGAAACGGCGCTCCAGCGGTGCGCTTCGATGACGTCTCGTTCGCTTATAACGACGAAGACTGGGTGCTGCGCGACATCGACCTCACCGTGGCTCCAGGCGAAACGGTCGCGGTCGTGGGACATACGGGCGCGGGGAAGTCGACGCTCGCGAGCCTCTTGACACGCTTTTACGACGTGCAGCAGGGTCGGGTTCTCGTCGGGGGCGTCGACGTGCGGTCGTGGGATCTGGGCGCGCTCCGTAGAAAGTTCGGAGTCGTGCTCCAAGACGTGCATTTGTTCTCGGGAACGATCGCCTCGAACATCCGATTGGGGGATACGCACATCTCCGACGAAGCGGTCGCGAAAGCTGCGTCGGCGGTGAACCTCGACGAGTGGCTAGAGACGTTGCCGCGCGGGCTCGACACGCCGGTGCGCGAAAGGGGAGCTTCGCTCTCGGCCGGGCAGAAGCAGCTCGTCTCTTTCGCACGCGCGCTGGTCCACGATCCGAGCATTCTCATCCTCGATGAGGCGACCTCGAGTGTCGACACCCATACGGAGATTCTGGTGAGAGAAGCCCTGGCGGCGCTCCTCGAAGCTCGCACGAGTATCGTCATCGCGCACCGTCTCTCGACGATCCAACGAGCGGACCGGATCGTCGTTCTCCACAAGGGACGAGTGCGAGAGATCGGCACTCATCAAGAGCTCCTCACCGAGCGCGGGATCTACTATCGTTTGTACCAGCTCCAATACAAAGATCAAGAGCTCGGCAAACCAGCATAGAATAGGGCCCGTGAGCACCGAAGAAACCAAGAACGAGGCGGACGAGCTCGCCAAGAATCCCTCCATCGAGCCCGAGATCGACTCCGACGTCGATCTCGAGGACGAAGACCTGAACTTCGGCCGAACGGTCCTTCAGTTCTTCGTCATTCCGGCATTCGTCGTCGCCCTGTGCGTGGGGGTGTTTTTCTTCTTCGCCTGGCTCGTCTCGGACGAGAAGACCGGCGTCGACTATCTGAACGAGATCCGCGCGGGGAGCGCCAACCGTCGCTGGCAGGCCGCGTTCGAGCTGTCGAAGATCATGACGATGGACTCTGAGAAAAAGCGGATGGAAGGTCTCGTGCCCGAGATGATCAGCGCTTTCGAGTCGGCGAGCGATGATGACGAGCGGGTCCGTCACTATCTGGCGTTGTCCCTCGGTCACCTGGGAGACGCGGATGCGACCCCTGCTCTGATGGTGGCGCTGAACGACAGCGACCCGTCGACGAGGCTCTATTCGGCCTGGGCGCTGGGCAGTATCGGCGACGCCAGAGCGGTGTCGACGCTCATCGAGCACGTGGACGATAACGATGCCGGAGTCCGCAAGATGGTGGTTTACGCGCTGGGGGCGATAGGCGACCCTGTCGCGACACCCCGTCTTACCGTCGCACTCTTGGATCCTGACCGCGACGTCTCTTGGAATGCGGCCGTGGCGCTGGCGCAGCTCGGAAGCGCGGCCGGGGAGGATCAGCTCCTGCAGATGCTCGATCAGGAGTTTCTGGACGGGATCGCGGCGATGAACGAGGCGCAGAAGCTCCTCGCCACCGAAAGCGCACTGAGAGCGGCCTCTCTCGTTCGATCGGACGCCCTGCGCGCGAAGATCGAGGCAATTGCGCGCGACCATCCGAACTTGACGCTTCGTGAGATCGCGTTGTCGGCACTGCAAGGGGATCAAAAAAGCGAAAAAATGCCGCAGCCATGAGCCTTTGTTGTGCAATAGTTTACGGCGTGCTCTCGCTCAGAAGTCTTGACAGATTTCGTCATCGGCGAATACAATATTTCGATCGTATGTCGAGCATTATGGAAACGGTTCTCGGTTCCAGGGCTCGCAAATGTGGTCAACAAAGACATTTCGACGTAGGCATCCCTTAGAAACGCTCGAAGTCAGGTAGACGTATGGCCCAAGAAGAAAAAAAAGCTGCCACCGACGGCGCTGACAAAGCCGCCAAGCCCGCTGCTAAGAAGAAGGGCAAGGACGTGTCCCGCCGCGAGTTCAACTGGCTCGCGCTGGGGTGGACGTTTTTTGCCGCCGCGACGGCCGCCGGCCTCGGCGCCATGGGGCGGTTCATGTTTCCGAACGTCCTCACCGAGCCGCCCTCCAGCTTCAAAGCCGGGCTTCCCTCGGATTTCGCTATCGGTGTCGTGGATACGCGCTTCAAAGAAGCCTACCAGGTCTGGATCGTCCGCAACGAAGAGGGCATCTACGCGCTGTCTACGATTTGCACTCACTTGGGCTGCACCCCGAATTGGCTCTCCGCGGAGAGCAAGTTCAAATGCCCGTGTCACGGAAGCGGGTTCTACATGAGCGGCATCAATTTCGAAGGCCCTGCGCCACGTCCGCTCGAACGACATCGGATCGTGCTCGCCGAAGATGGTCAAGTGCTCGTTGACAAGAGTCGAATTTACAAACAGGAAGCCGGGCAGTGGAGCGACCCCGAGTCGTTCTTGACGCTCGCATAGGCTTTCGGGTACACGGTGACGAGGAGTTAATCGGTGGAAAAGGTTTGGAGCGCAATCAGCGGCGCATGGGATGCGACGACGGAGTCGCAGGTTTGGAAGTCGGTCTTCCGCCACGGTGCCGTCACGAGCAATCGCAACCGCGTTCTCGTGATGATGTCCAACGTGTTCCTGCACTTGCACCCGGTGAAGTCCCGCAAAGCCGGCATCAAGCTGCGCTACACCTGGTGCATGGGCGGCATCACGTTCTTCCTGTTTCTGGTGTTGACCTTCACCGGCCTGCTTCTGATGTTCTACTACCGGCCGACGGTCCAATACGCCTATTCGGACATCATCGATCTGGGTGAGCACGTGCCCCTGGGCGTGATGCGTGAGCTCCATCGGTGGGGCGCCCATGCCATGGTAATTACGGTGTGGCTCCACATGTTCCGCGTCTTCATGACCGGCTCGTACAAACCACCGCGCGAGTTCAACTGGGGTATCGGCGTCATTCTTCTCGTCTTGACGCTGCTCCTCTCGTTCACCGGCTATCTGTTGCCTTGGGATCAGCTCGCGATTTGGGCTATCACCGTCGGCTCCAACATGGCGCGCGCGACACCGCTGCTAGGAACGGAGGGGCCGCTCACCGCGGCGCTGAAACTGGGCGAGATCAATCTCGTCAACTCCGGCAACGATGCTCGGTTCGCCCTCTTGGGGGCGAGATCCGTCGGCGAGAACACTCTGCTGCGTTTTTATGTGCTTCACTGCGTCGGCTTGCCTCTGGCGGCTGCCGTTCTCATGGCCGTTCACTTCTGGAGAGTCCGCAAGGACGGCGGTATCTCCGGACCTATGTGATTGTGTGACTAAGACGTCCACTCGCCTTTGATGCTTCGATACTGAAATCCCGGCTGATCGCTTATGGAATTCTTCAAGAACGCCGTTAACTGGGCTTCCGGGCCGACCGTCTTGTTTACCCTCTCGACGGTGGGCCTGCTTCTTTCGTTCAAGTACACGCAGATCTGGTCGAAGAAAGTCGCCTATATCTTCTTCGCCGTATTCGCTCTCGTGTACTTCACGAGCATGCTCGATCCGAACTTCTACTTGATCGTCGCGAAGCCGGACAACGTGCCGATTACCTTCGTGCTGTTCCTCGTCGCGTTTTTCACCTGGTATGCGATGTATCAGGGCGTCGAGAACGACAAGCGGATCGAAGCGGGAGAAGACGTCCTCGAAAAGCAAGAGCAAGAGAAGGTCTGGGTCTGGCCCGACCTCGTCTACACCGAGCTGTTGTGCATGGTCATACTCGGGGTGGGCCTCATGGTCTGGTCGATTCTGCTGCCCGCACCGCTCGAGCAGCCCGCGAACCCCGCGGACTCGCCCAACCCTTCGAAAGCGCCGTGGTACTTCCTCGGGTTGCAGGAAATGCTCGTCTACTACGATCCGTGGCTCGCGGGCGTGGTCTTTCCGACCCTCATCATCGTGGGCCTGATGGCGATCCCTTATATCGACACGAACCCGAAGGGAAACGGCTACTTCACGTTCAAAGAGCGCAAGGCGGAGATTGCCATTTTCCTGTACGGGTTTCTCGTCTTGTGGGTGTTGCTGGTCATTTCGGGCACGTTCCTGCGAGGACCGAACTGGAACTTCTTCGGGCCTTATGAGTATTGGGACCAGCACCGTATCGAGCCACTACTGAACGTCCATGTCTCCGACTTCTTTTGGGTGCGAGGGCTCGGGCGTCCGCTCCCGTCGAATCCAATCGTCCGTGAGTTTCTTGGCATCATCCTGGTCTTGTTCTATGTCGGGGTACTGCCCGTGTTGATGGCGCGTCCGAGGGAAAAGTTACCGAAGTTCCTCCAATGGATCAGCCTGAACAAGTACTTCCAGAAAATGGGACCCGCCCGCTACTACCTCGGCGTGATCTTGTTTCTGGCGATGCTGAGCCTGCCGATCAAGATGTATCTCCGCTGGGCGTTCAATCTCAAATATGTTGTGGCGTTCCCCGAGATTTTCTTCAATATTTAGATTAGAGGTGGAGTAAACCGTGGCGAAACCGGCTCCTGGACACGCACATAACATCAGCCGTTTGAACATCGTCTTCGCGTTTTCCGCTATGGCTTTGTTTGGCGCGACCATCTGGATGGTCTGGGCGGACTACTCGAGGGAGTGGAAGGACTATCAGCGCCAGTTCTTCAGTATGGAACGCGGCCTGACGGCGCAACAGATCGAGGAAGCGGACGCGGCCGTCGATCAAAACGCGCTCCAGCGGGTCGAGACCGATCTCGAAGGCGCGGAGCAAGCCGTCGCGGCGAAACAATCCGAGATCGCGGAGCTCGAGGCGGCTCTCTCCGAGCTCAACGCGAGCTGGACCCTTGCCGATATCGAAGAGCGCACCCTGAAGGCCCTCTACGATTCCGAAAAGTTCTTTTACGAAGAGGGCGAGCAAGCGCCCGTCGGTAAGTTCGTCAGCAAAGAAGCGTTCGAGGCTCGGGAAGCGGCGTTTTTCGGAGCGCGGGATGCACGTATCGCGATCGGATTCGAGCGCGACGCGGTGCAACGAGACCTGAGGGACGCACGAGCCGAGGTCACCCGCCTCGTAGGCGAGCGCGAGACCCTGTTGCAAGCGTCGACGCTGTTGCGAAGAAAAGCGGTGTCGATCGATCGAAATAGCCTCCAAAATCGATTTCGCGATCTTCCGATGGTCGATTTCATCGACCCCTCCATCGAAGTGCAGCAAGTGCTCGTGCAAAACGTCACCGAGGATTTGAACTTCGCGAAAGTCCCTCGTATCGATCGGTGTCAGACGTGCCACATGGGTATCGATAACCCTGATTACGCTGCGGCGGATCAGCCGTTTCGTACCCATCCGAATCTAGACCTCTACGTCTCCGGGGAGTCGAAACACCCTCGGGACAGCTTCGGATGCACGTCATGTCATGAGGGTCGCGGCCGCGCGATCGATTTCGTCGGCGTCAACCACACCCCGAAAGACGAAATCCAAGAGCACGAGTGGGTCGCGAAGTACGGCTGGAAAGAAGACCACTACTGGGACAAGCCGATGTACCCCAACGGCTATGCCGAAGCGGGCTGCCAGAAGTGCCACGGCGACCAAGTTCTTCTTCCTGGGGCTGAGGATTTCAATCAGAGCCGTCAGCTCTACGAAGCTGCCGGCTGCTGGGGCTGCCACAATACTGAGGGGTTTGAGAACCAGCGCAACGTTGGACCGAAGCTCCAGCACATCGTCGCCAAGACGACTCCGGACTGGGCGGCCAAATGGCTGCGTGACCCGAAGAGTTTCAAAAAATCCAACTACATGCCGCGGTTTTGGAATCTCGAGAACAATCTCGACGCCGACGTCGGGGCTCGAAACGCGACCGAGATAGCTTCCATCGTCGCTTATGTCTTCGACAAAGCCGAGCCTCTGAGCTACGGCGTGGTGCCTGCCGGAAGTGCGGAAGCGGGCCGGACACTCGTCGAGAACGTCGGTTGTCTGGGTTGTCACATCACGAACGAGGACAATCTCGAAGAGGCGGATTGGTACCGCACTCGCGGCGCGAGCCTCGTCGGTCTCGGCAGCAAGGTCAATCGGGAGTTCCTCTACAACTGGGTCAAAGATCCCAAACACTACTGGGAAGAAACCTACATGCCCGATCTGAGGCTGACGGATCGGGAAGCCGCAGACATCACTGCCTATTTGCTC
>JAJCXL010000100.1 GCA_029263435.1 Acidobacteriota bacterium
CGCATCAAACATGTCGAAGGCATGGGGATGGGCGACGTCAAGATGATGGGAATGGTGGGCACCTTCGTGGGCTATAAAGGCGTGCTGCTCACGATCTTCCTTGGTTCTTTGGTGGGCTCGCTCGTGGGCATATTCTTGATCCTCCGCAGCGGCGGGGATATGAGAACGAAGCTCCCGTTCGGCACATTCTTGGGAATGGGCGCCGTCGCGACGCTATTCGTGGGGCGCGCCGCCATCCGTTGGTATTCGGGGCTGTTCTGAGGATAGGGGCGACACCGGGGTCTGCAGGGAGGAGCCGTGGGTTCTTCTGATCACCGTGCGCGATTGTTCCTCGCGTTTCTGGTTCTCGTGCTCGTATTGGTGAACTCGCAGAGCCTACAAGTCTCGTACCAGTCCCGTGCTCTGGTCGTACAGCTCTTCGAGGCTCGCACGAGGGAGGTGGCTCTCCAGATCTCGTCCGATATGAAGCGTCTCCCCAGTCGAGATCCGCGAGTCACGGCCGAGCGGCTCGCGGGTATCGCCGAAGCGCGAGGACTCCTCTCTGCGTGTCTGCTCGACGGAAACGGTCGACTACTCACGGGGGGAGACTGCGCGCCGTCGGAAGGCGGCGCTTTGGACCGGCTCGACGCGAACGAAGAGCGCGAGCTCATCGAGACCGGCTGGAAAATGACGGCCATTTCTCCAAAATATGATGTCACCCAAGCGAGGGGGTTCGGCTACCTCGTCGTCGCGAGCTCCGTCTCAGGCGGCATCGATGACGTCTTGCGGGTCGAGGTGAGTGCGCCGGAGCTCGCGGAAACGAACCGCCGGCTCCGCGCGACCCTCATTTATCAAGTCTCCGCCCTTAGCATGGTGCTCCTGGCGATCATGCTTTTCCTCAACAGCCTACTGGCGCCGCAACGACGCCTGGTGGCTGAAGCGCAGTCGGTGGCTACGGAGCTCGCCGGGCCCGGCACGGCGAGCGAGAACGAAGGAGAGTTCCTTCTGGCAACGTTCCAGGACGTGGTGTCGAGGCTCAAAGACAAGGAACAGGAGCTTCAGGCGCTGCATCGGTTCGAGAAGGCACGCGCCGATGAGACCGAGGCGCTCGCGAGCGACATTATCCGGAGCATGACGACCGGCTTGGTGAGCCTCGACCCGTCGCGAAGAGTCGTCGTGGTGAATCCGGCGGCGGAGAATATCTTTGATCTCGAGCGCTCCGACTATGAAGGAAAGTCGTTTGCCGAGGTTTTCACCGGCTCGGCGGAGCTCTCGTCATTGGTCGACGAGGCATTGTCCCGGGGGACCTATCATCTGCGCGGTCAGGCTCGCTACGAGAAGCTAAACGGTGAGGAGCTTCACCTGGGCGTGAGCGTGATTCCCTTGCTTTCCGTCGAGGGCGGGGCACGCGGGGTGCTGTGTCTGCTCGCCGATCTCACTGAAGTCGTCGAGCTACGGGAGCGCTTGCTTCTGGAGGAGAACCTCGCCCGCTTGGGAGAAATGGTTGCGGGTATCGCTCATGAGTTTCGTAACGGTCTGGCGACGATCTTGGGAAATGCGAAGCTGTTGAAAGCAGGCTCGTCCGAATCCGGGCAGATCGTCGACGCCCTCATCGACGAGTGTCACGCGATGTCCCACGTCGTCAGCGAGTTTCTACAGTTCGCCCGTCCGCAGCCGCTCCATCTCGAGACGGTGAGGCTCGACGCATTGTTGGGGGAGCTGGTCGACGAGATGCTCGAGAAGGCGGCGAGACACGACATCGCGCTCTCATTGAGCGCGACGCGAGTCTCCGCGCGGGCCGATGAGCTCTTGCTACGCAAAGCCGTGACGAACTTGGTCGATAACGCCCTCGACTCGGTCGCGTCCTCCCGCACCCGTGATGGCGCAGTTCGGGTCGAGCTTCTCGAGGACAACGAGATGGCAGTGATCCGCGTGGCCGACAACGGCGACGGTGTGCCGCTGGACAAGAAGGCCCGCATCTTTACCCCTTTTTATACCGGCAAGCCCGATGGAACGGGTCTCGGTCTGTCGGTGGTTCAAAAGATCGCCGTCTCACACAACGGAACCGTGGAGCTCGAGCGCTCCGAGTGCGGCGCTAGCTTCGTCCTGCGATTTCCCTTGCACGAGCAAGCTCGACGTCCTAGCAGCCCGTGGTGAAAGTGCGGCTGCATTCGAGAGGCGATGCATCCCGGCTGACGGCGTTGCTCCGCCCTCAAATATACCCAATATTCTCGAGCAGTCGCGTAAGTCGCGCCTTGTCAGCCGGGCGCCTCGCCCCTCTCTGTGCGACGCTGCACTTTTCACCACGGAGTGCTAGTCCCCTGGAACAGAGGTTTGTTGCATAAGTCTCGAGGCGAATTTGCGTGCTGGCGAGGCGCAACGAGGAAGCCATATCTCGATATTTCGACGAGTTGCAACGACGTCCAGCGCGCGAAAGCGGCCGAGAATTATGTGACGTACTTCTGTTCCAGGGGACTAGCTCCGCCTTCGTCTGATCGTCGGACGAAGACACCCGCTTCCTTTGCTGTTACCGAAAGTAGCACCTCCCGTTTTTCGAGGACTGCTTCGGGAGGCCTCCTTGGACCGTAAGTCTCTTTCACCAAAGGACTAGGCCGGGTTCTCGCGGGAGTGCCTCACTTGGTCCGTCCTTTGCATTACACCAGGGCATGACCCAACCAAGCCTTTCGGAGCGATTCCGTGGAGGAAGGGAAGGTCCACGTGTTTTTTCGAAACCACCGGGAACAAAACGGGTTCACTCTAGTCGAGTTGATGGTCGTGGTGTCGATCATCGTGATCGTATCCGCCGCCTCGATACCCATGGGGCTCAACTTCGTGCGCCACTACCAAGTGATGGGAGCGGCTCAGGGAGTGGCAGCGCAAATCAACGCTGCGCGCAGTCAAGCCGTCAAGCTGAACACCCAGCGCGGCGTGCTGCTCAACTTCAACTATCCGGCTGCGGGCCGCTATCAATGGACCAGCCTCGATCCGAATCCGATGACCGGCGGCTGGGACACTCCCGTCTATCCGGTCTATGCGCCGCGGAACTACCAAGAGGGAATGCTCAACTTCGGCGCGGTCCCAACCCCGCCGAACCATACGCTCAATCCTGATCCCGCCAACGGCGTGATGTCCCCCCACGGGACCCCGATCGAGCTCCCGCAAGACCTCGCCTTCGACCCCGGCGTGTCCAACGCGCTGTTGTTTCGGGCCGACGGATCGGTGAGGGCGGTCAATGCGTCCGCCGGACCTTCCGGCGCGGGTGTCCTCACCGTCAACGGCGTGAACTGGCAGTTCACCCTTCGGGACCCTCGTACCAATCTCAGTCGGGTCGTCACCATCACCCGCAACGGCCGTGTCACGGTGCAGGAGTAGCCGCCATGAGAGAGACCAAGAGATCACCGCGTGCAACTCGAAACGATCGAGGGTTCTCACTGATTGAGGTGATGGTGTCGATCGTCATCCTTACCATCGGGCTACTGAGCCTGGCGCAGATGATGGTGCTGTCGACGAACGCCAACAGTCTTTCGGGGCGAATGACGTCGTGCAGCGCTCTCGCGAAGGAGCAGTTGGAGCGACTCAAAGCGGCCCCATTTTTCTCCGCCCCCGCAACGCTCACTCGAAACCCGCTATTGCTCGCGGGCGGCGACGTCAACGCGACGGTCGCAGGCTACTCGCAGTTTTACGACGTCGATGGCCAACCGAGCGCGCAAGGCGCAGGGATTCTGGAAGTGCGGTGGCAAATCACGGATCAAGTCACAGCCCTGCCACTCCAAATGATCCGGATCCAGATGCGTTGCCTCCCTGCGGCAGGTATGCAAGACCAGTTCGCAGTGATTGGTGAGGCACGGTTCACCACGTTACGCACCGCCAATGTCGGCTGACCACAAGGAAGAGACAACATGACATCGCACCGACTTTCTCGAAAGGACGAAGGCTCGGCCTTCGTCATCTCGATCCTCGTTCTGTTCGTTCTCACCGTGCTTGGTTTGGCGCTCATGCTGACCACGACCACGGAGAAAGAGATCGCAGTGAACTATCGCTGGGGTGAACAGGCCTTTTTCAACGCGGACGCGGCCCTCGAATATGGCAAGAACGTGCTGGCTTCCTACGCGCTCGTGAACGCGGATTTCAACGCCATTCTGCCCCCCGCGCGGCCGGATGTGACGGTTCCCGACGATACCGCCCCCTGGACGTCTGCGCATCCCGAAGGCGGCGCCTCGTGCGATCCGGCGACGGGCGGTTGCCGCGACTATCAGTACTACATCGATCAGTGTCCGACCGTGGGCCCGTGCACGCGGGTCTTCGTCGGCCGGGTGTTGCCGCGGCCAGATGGGACTCCCGCGATGTACGACTTTCGAGCTCCCGCGGGCTTGCTCGGGGACCTGGATGGAGACGGTGTTCAAGACATCGACGGCGCGTTCACGCTGTGGGTGCGGCGCCCCGTCGTCGGGACGCGTGACTACGGGTCGCTTCCCAACGAAGAAGACCGAGTGATCTTGACCGCGGAAGGGACCGCGCCCAACGGATTGGGCGGCGGGACCGGACGAGCGGTTGCATTACGACGCCTCGAGATGTCCTTGCGTCTGCCCACGCAAGGTGTCGAGGGGATCAAGAAATCCGACGCCAGCAACCCCGACAGCGACCGCGAGGTCAGTTCCACGATGGCGGCAGGAGTGGTCCGATGATGAGTACGGGGGTAACGATGAGAAAGTGGAAAGCAAATCTGAGAAGCGTGGGCGCGTCGTTGCTGAAGCGTTCGCTACTGGCAGCGACCGCGGCAGTGGTGGCGCTGACTTTCGCCCAAACCGGTCAAGCGCAAGCACCGTGTTTGGTTGCACGAGGCCTGGATCCGTTGGACATCCTGAACTCGGGTGTACGACATAACGTCTGGATCGTATTGGACAGCTCCGGCTCGATGGGCTCGAACTTCGGTGGGGGACAAACCCGCATGGAAGTCGCGCGCGACGTGCTCACCGAAGTGATCGACGAGTTCATCGATGCGTCGGGCCGGCCCCTCGTCAACTGGGGCTATGTACGCTTCGGACAAAACAACCGAGACTCCAACACGGAGTGCAACGCTCAGTTTACGAACAGCTGCGTCGGCCTGAACATGGCGCAGCTCATCAACCCTCCGGCCTGCGACGAAGCGGACAGCTCTCTGTCTATCAAGTCCGCTCTCTCCTCTGCGGTGCACGGCAACGGGACCCCGGTTGATGGTGGGTGGACTCCGAACGGTATCTCGATGGACCAAGTCAGCGCGGCGATCGATACCAACGGCTTCGTCTCGGGCCTCTTGCCCAACCAAAAGAACTTCGTCATCTTGGTGACGGACGGCGACGACACGTGCGAGTGCGGCGGGTCGGTCTGGTCGCCGACCCCGTCGCCTCCTTTCGGGGGCTCGACCACGATCCCGAACCAGTTGCGGGGAAGCACCGCGACGAGCGCCTATACGAACAACGCGAGCGGGTCGACCGATAGGCGCGCGATCAATGCTGCCACCAAAGGACGGCTCTCCTACCAGAGGCTCAATCCGACTCCGACGGACCAGGCCACCGGCGCCAAAGGCGGCGCGTTCGTGGTGGGGCTGGGCTTGAGCACTGGCGCCCAGCGGCGGCTCAATCACATGGCTTGGGAGGCCTCTGGCGCGTTCCACGGCAACCCGGACGCGTACCACGCTTTGTTCGCGAACGATCGAGACGCGATGAAACAGGCGCTTCGAGACGCGTTTGCCCGCATCGGTGTGCCGTCCTCAGAAGTTGCGTTGGGTTCGCCGGTGGTCGGCACTGTGCGCGAAGCGATCCCTTACTTCACCAATCCCTACGTCACTTCCAGTGACCACATTGGAGACGTCGGACCCTCCGCGCCGGATGTAGACGATATCCGTGAAGCTCGCAAGATCCGCGCGAATCATCGCGACAACGTCTTGTTCTCGACCACGGTCGAGATCCCGAACTTCAAAGGCCACTTGCGAGCCTTCAACACCTACACGGTGACGGATAACTCGAACGCACGAGCGTTTCGCACTGCCGATTTCACGGAGATGTGGGACGCCGGCACCCTTCTGCGAGACCGCTCGCCGGACAGTCGCAACTTGCTCTTCAACCGACGAGGCGAGACGCTGTTGCGATCGTTTACGACGAGTAACGTGCTCGCCAGCGATCTGGGCGTGGGGCCTGGCTTTTTGAGCGTGATTGACGGCTTCGGCGCGCTCACCGCCGACGACGCGCGAGACATGGTGGTCCAAGTGGTTCGAGGTTATCGATTGTCGAAGGACCCGACCACCAACACGCTCTATAAACCCGATGGGAGTATCAACTTCTCTCAATACGAGTCGGACGGCTCGACGAAAACGTGGAAGCTATTCGATTCCATCGCCGCGCCCGCGGTCATGCCGGCTCCAACCCGTTCGCCGGACTTCGATCCTCCGCTGAATCACGCCGCGAAGTACGGCGTGGGCGGCTCTTACGCGGGCCAAGGTTTCTTTTGGGATCACTTCAATCGCCAGACGATGGTGTATCTGCCGACCAACGGCGGCGTCATGCACGGCTTCGATGCGGGTACCGGCGAGGAGGTCTTCGGCTACCTGCCCGA
>JAJCXL010000101.1 GCA_029263435.1 Acidobacteriota bacterium
CGGGCGGTGAAGGCCGCCATGTCCTCGAGCGCCTCGTTGCGCTCGCGGTAGTCGAGAAAGTCCGGATGGGAGAAGCCGCTGAAGCTGTTGCCTCCGGGTATCTCGGCGAAGACGTCGACCAGCGATTGCGGGTCGCCGACAGGGAGCGGCCGAAGCATGACCTCATTGACGAGTGAGAAGATCGCGGTGTTGGCGCCGATGCCGAGCGCCAGGGTCGCCACCACCACGGCGGTGAAGCCGGGCCGTTTGATCATGGTGCGCACAGCGAAGCGAATATCTTGAAACATGGTCTCACTGCTCCTGACGGATCGCGGTCTTGGGTTGAGGACGGAGGGGCGCTTGTTCCATGCTCGCGCCCAAGCGATGGTTGCGGTGACGAGCGTGTCTCTGACCACGCGATAAACGAATCGGAGCCGACCCCAAACCGAGCTTTCGGCCTCCGCCCGCATTTCGCGGAACAGATCGACCATTTGCTCGTCGAACTCGTGTCGGAAGGCGCGCGGGTAGAGCCGCAACAAGCGCCGGAACCAGCGATCGCTCACGAGATCGGCTTCGGGCGATCGATGAGATCGCTCTCGGTCGCGAAGCTGACGATATCCGCGAGAATTGCAAGCTCGTGCTTGAGGACACCGCGCCCGAGTTTGGTGAGTCCATAAGAGCGTCTCCGCGAGTCCGTATGGCTCGCCTTCAACGCCGACTCGACGAGTAGCCCGGCCTCTACCAATCGCTGAATGGCCCAGTACAAAGACCCCGGTCCGAGCTTGACCGAGCCGTTCGTCCGCTCCCTCACGGCCTTCATGATGGCGTATCCGTGACTGGGCTTATCCGCCACGGTGAGGAGGATGTGAAAGAAAGCCGGAGAAAGTGGGATCGGGGAGACTGTCTCGCTACGCGCTCGCTTCTTCATAAGAGATGTTTCTTAGAATAGCTTTAGTTATATCTAAATCTATTATAGTGTGCGCGGAGAAGTGGAGCAACGGGTGTCACGACATTGGCGGACGCCGAGGCGCTCGCTCGTTCGCTTTCAGTTGTGGGTGGCCGGCGGAGGGTCTACCCCATGGACAACTTCTTGTAGCGGATGGGGTGAGGGCTGTCGGCGTCTTTGCCTAGGCGTCTTTTGCGGTCGGCTTCGTACTCGGAGTAGTTGCCGTCGAACCACACCACTTGACTGTCGCCTTCGAAGGCCAGCATGTGCGTCGCGATACGATCGAGAAACCATCGATCATGGCTCACGACGAGCGCGGTGCCGCCGAATTCGAGGAGGGCTTCTTCCAGGGCTCTCAGCGTGTTGACGTCGAGATCGTTGGTGGGCTCGTCCAGGAGCAGAAAATTCGCGCCTTCTTTGAGCATGCGCGCCAAGTGCACCCGGTTGCGCTCCCCTCCGGAGAGGCTTCCGACCTTCTTCTGTTGATCGGATCCGTTGAAGTTGAACCGGGACACATAGGCCCTTGATTGCACCTCGATCGATCCCAGTCGGATCAGGTCCTGCTCGTCCGAGATCGTTTCCCAGACATTCTTGTCGGGATCCAGATCTCGATTCTGGTCGATGTAGCCGAGCCTTACCGTTTGCCCTACCCGAAGCTCTCCGGAGTCCGGGCCTTGCTTGCCAACGATCATCTCGAGCAGCGTCGTCTTGCCCGAGCCGTTCGCTCCGATGACGCCGACGATACCGCCGGGTGGGAGCTTGAACGTCAAGTCTTCTATGAGCACGCGGTCGTCGAAGCCCTTCCGAAGGTCGTCGGCCTCGAGCACGATGTCGCCTAGTCTGGGGCCGGGTGGAATAAAGATCTCGAGATCGGCTTGGGCGGACTCGTGCTCGTGCGACAAGAGCTCTTCGTAACGCGCGATGCGTGCTTTTCCTTTTGCGTGGCGTGCACGGGGCGCCATCTTTATCCACTCGAGCTCGTTCGCAAGCGTCTTCTGCCGCTTGGACACGGTCTTTTCTTCCTGAGCGAGTCGGGTCTGTTTCTGTTCGAGCCAGGACGAATAGTTGCCTTCGAAGGGGATTCCCTGACCGCGGTCGAGCTCCAAGATCCAGCCCGCGACGTTGTCGAGAAAATAGCGATCGTGCGTGACGGCGATGACCGTTCCTTGATAGCGGCTCAAGTGTTGCTCTAGCCACTGCACCGTCTCCGCGTCGAGGTGGTTCGTCGGCTCATCCAAAAGCAGGATGTCCGGCTCTTGAATCAGGAGGCGACAGAGCGCGACCCGGCGCTTTTCGCCCCCGGAGAGCTTGTCGACGATCGCGTCCGCCGGGGGGCAGCGCAGCGCGTTCATGGCAATCTCGAGCTCCGTTTCGAGCTCCCATCCATTCGCGGCTTCAATCTTCTCCTGAAGCTCGCCTTGTCTCGTCAAAAGCTCGTCCATCTGGTCCGCGGAGAGCTCCTCCGCGAAGCGCTCATTGACGGCTTCATAGGCATCGAGCAAAGCGAGGATCTCTTTCCTGCCTTCTTGCACGATCTCCAGGACCGTCTTTCCGCTCGTGAGCTCGGGCTCTTGCTCGAGATAGCCGACGGAGTAGCCTTTGGAGTGGCTGATCTCTCCCAGGTAGTCCTTGTCCAGCCCGGCGATGATCCGAAGCAGGGTGCTTTTCCCCGAACCGTTCAGCCCTAGCACGCCAATCTTCGCGCCGTAGAAAAACGACAGATAGATGTCTTTGAGTACTTGCCTTTTTGGGGGGTGCACTCGACCGACCCCCACCAGGGAAAAAATGACTTGCTTATCGTTGTCCGGCATTTGGCCTCAATGAAGATGTGTTTGAAATAGGTCGAAGATCCGACGGTACTCGTCGAGCCAGCTCGAAGGCTCGCGGAAACCGTGGGCCTCGACGGGATAGATGGCCATTTCCCAGTCGGTTTTCTCGAGCTCGATCAATCGCTGCACCAGCCGAACCGAGTCTTTGAAGAACACGTTGTCGTCGAGCACCCCGTGGGCGATCAAAAGCGGCTTCGACAACCCTTCCGCAAATTCGAGCGGTGAGCTCTTTTCATACGCCTCGGGATCCACGCTCGGGGTATTGAGAATCCGTGACGTGTAGGAGTGATTATAGTGCGCCCAGTCGGTGACGGGCCGGAGAGCGGCGCCGGCGGCGAACATATCGGGGTGTTTGAACATGGCCATGAACGTGATGAAGCCGCCATAGGAGCCTCCGTAGACTCCGATCCGCTCTCGGTCCACGTTCTCGTGGGAGGCGAGATAGGCGATCCCATCTTCGAGGTCCTCGAGCTCGGGGGTGCCCATCTGGCGGTAGATGGCGGTACGCCAATCGCGGCCGTAGCCGGCGGAAGCTCGGTAGTCCATGTCGAGAACGACGAATCCGGAGCGGGTCAACAGAGTGTGAAACATGAACTCGCGAAAGTAGCCCGACCAACCAGCATGCGAGTTTTGGAGGTAGCCGGCGCCGTGCACGAAGACCACGGCGGGTCTCTTCTCTCCGGACGGTGACGACGGTTTCGGGCGATAGATCCGTGAGTAAATCGGACGGTCGTGATGCGTCGACGGGACCGCAACGATATCGGGCTGGATCCAATCGATGGCGGTGAAGGCCTCCGCGACCGTCTCGGTCAATCGAGCAGCGCTCGCCCCCGGGCGAGCGTCTTGGACGTAGAGCTCTGGAGGTCGAGTCGTCGTCGAGTGGACGAGCAACAATCGCGAGCCATCGGGCGAGAGTTGATAGTCGTTCATGCCCCCGAGGGTCGTGACTTGCTCCGTTTTTCCGAGCTCCAGATCGTAGCGGTATATCTCGTAGGTCCCGGGATGCTCGACATTCGCCTTGTAATAAAGATAACGGCCATCGGGACTCTCACTGACGTCGGAGACGACGAACTCGCCGTGGGTGAGACGTTTCGTGTCGCCCGTCGTTATCGGACGCAGGTAGAGTTGTGAGTAGCCGCTCGCCTCGGAGGTAAAAAAGATCGCCTCGGAGCTCGAGAGAAAACCGATCTCGTTCAAGCGCCAGTTGATCCACGCCTCGTCGGTGATTCTCTCGAGGGTCGTGAGCGACCCCGTCGCGAGGTCGACGCTTGCCATCCAACGGTCCTTGTTGTCGTGAGAGAAAATATTGAGCACGAGCTCGCGGCCATCGCGGCTCCACTGGATGCCCGCGAGAGCACTCTGATCGAAACCACTCGAGCCGACATAGATCGCGCGAGGTTTGGGCTCGTTCTCCTCCGTCTCTGAATCCGCGCCGTGGTCTTTGCGAATGGCGGCGAGCGGATCGTCGAGGATCCCGGGAAGGGAGGAAAACGATACCTCGTGCTTCTCGCGGGTCTCGAGATTCAATAGAAGCGCTCGCTCCGATGACGGATCCCAGGTGCCGACGAGCGTTCGAACTTCTTGTGGATCCACGTAGCCGGAGTCGGTCACATAGTTCGGCATCCGGTCGGGAGTACCCTTTTCGCGAGATGTGTCGGAGACGAGGACGAACAGGTGCTTGCCCGAAGGAGACAGACTCGACGCTTTCAGCTCGACGTCCTCCCCCAGATAGAACGGACTCGGGACTCGGGATGCATCTTCCGCGCGAGCTTTTCGCTCCCGCTCGCGCCTCGCGTCGTCTTTTTCTTTGGTCTCGCGCACGAAGTCGATGAGCCGGCGCTGCTGGTCTCTGAGGTAGTCCGGCGCCACCTCGGCATCGGGGTCCTTCCCGAAATCGAGCACCGCCGGTTGAGACGTGAGTCCCGTCTCTAGCTCGAGCTCGAAGATGTCATCGCCTCGATAGAACACGACGCTCTGATCTCCGCTCATGAATCGGGGCGAGCTTTCGGTGGCTTCGGTGCGTGTCAGCTGTCGCACCGTATGATCGGCGACATTTCTTACGAAGAGGTCCCCGTTCCTGGCATATACCTTGAATCTTCGATCCGAGCTCCACTCACCACCGGCATGATCCGCAGTCGCTTTCGCGGCCTCGTCGACCCGGCGCACGTCGCCCGAAAGCGGCGCCACGACGAACAGTTGTCTTTCTTCCGACCCTTCGACCTTGCGCTCGAAGTAGATCGAGGTGCCGTCATCCGACCAATAAGGAGCTTCGGGTTGTCGGCCCAACCAGTCGGGATCGGCCATGATGCGCTCGAGGGTGAGCTCCTGGGTTTGAGACCAGCCCGCACTCGAGCCGGCGAGGATGAGGAGGATTGCGGTCGACAGTCGGGACATGCGGTTTCTCCGTCTCTTTAATGAGCCTGGAATCGTATACGATGCGGGGGAGAATCGGGAGGAGGCCCCGTTGATGTTCGAGGACAAAGAGCCGGCACGTAGAATTTTTCTGTCGACCTTCGCTGCGGCGGGGTTGTCGTCGACACTGCTTCCCGGTGTCTTGTGGGCGCGCTTGCAAGAGACCTCCGACTCCGAAGTCAGCCTCACGATGATGCGAAGCTCAGCGCGGCTCGCAGGGCTCGACTTCGACGAGGAAGAGCTCGGCCTGATGGTCGAAGAGGTCAACAAGAACCTCGCGCACTACCGCGAGATGCGTGAGATCGAGATTCCGAACGACGTCCCGCCGGCGCTCTACTTCGACCCGGTCGTTCCTGGCATAGCGATCGATCGCCAATCGCGCCCGTTCGCGATGCGTCGGGAGACGCCGGCGCGTCCTGCGGATCTCGAAGAGGTCGCGTTTTGGCCCGTCACCCGTCTCGCTCCGTTGGTCGAGACGAAGCAAGTGCGCCCGTCGGAGCTGACCGAGATGTATCTCCGCCGGCTCGAGCGCTTCAACCCGCTCCTGAACTGCGTCGTGAACCTGACCGTCGACAGGGCGATGGAGCAGGCGCGACGGGCGGATGAGGAGATCGCTGCGGGCCGCTACCGTGGAGCTCTCCACGGCATTCCATGGGGCGCGAAAGACATCATCGCGGTCGCCGGCACGCCGACGACTTGGGGCGCGGCGCCGTTCGCGGATCGCGTGATCGACCACGATGCGGCCGTCGTCGAGCGCTTGGATGAGGCGGGAGCGATACTCGTGGCCAAGCTCACCACGGGCGAGCTGGCCTTCGGGCACAACTGGTTCGGCGGCCGAACGAACAACCCCTGGAACCCGGACGAGGGGTCGAGTGGCTCGTCGGCGGGCTCGGGAGCGGCGACGGCAGCGGGGCTCGTCGGTTTTGCCGTCGGAACCGACACGGGAGGCTCCATCCTCTCGCCAGCCGTGCGCTGCGGCGTGGCCGGGCTTCGCCCCACTTTCGGACGGGTGAGCCGATACGGGGTCATGGCAGCAGGTTTCAGTCTCGACAAGATTGGGCCGATGTGTCGAAGCGTCGAGGACTGCGCCGTCGTCCTCCATCACATGGCCGGAGCCGACCCTCGCGACCATGCGACAGCAGACGTACCTTTCAACTGGAACGGAGAGGCTGACGGAGGCGAGCTTCGGGTCGGATTCTTCGAAGCTGCTTTCGAAGAACAGGTGCCGGACGAGAATGCATCGACCCAGCGTCACGCGCGCCGCACCTTGGAGGAGCTACGCGAGATGGGCCACGTACTGCGGCCGGTCACGCTCCCTCAGAACCGGCTTTCCTATTTCATCGAATATGTCGAGCGATCGGCGGGTTTCGACGCTTTCAAGCGCGAGCGACGAGACAAAGATCTCGTTCGCCAGCGTCATCGCGGAGAGCTTCGCGCCTCCCATCTCGTCCCCGGGGTCGAATATCTCCAAGCGAATCGTATCCGGCGCATGCTGATGGATGAGGTCGCGGCGATTTTCGCGGAGCTCGACGTGATCGTTGCTCCGTGGCGCTCCATCAACCCACTCACCAGCATGACCGGGCACCCGGTAATCGCGGTTCCGAACGGCTACACTCCGGAAGGGACTCCGACCGGCATCGCGTTCGTCGGCCAGGTTCATGGTGAGGAGAAGCTCTTGCGAGCCGCTTCGGCCTATCAGCGGGCCACCGAGTATCACGAGCGCCACCCGTCTCTCTGACGGCTACGGGGTCTGACGGATCCCAGACCTAGGCGTAAGCGACGGAGTGAGACGCTCCGGTCGAGGTGCCGGCGTCGGCGATCGAAGGTCTGCGGCCGCGGTCGATATCAGCGGCCAAGTCGTCGTAGGCCAGTGCCGCCGCGGATTCCGGCTCCCACCGGCTATGGGGCTCGCCCGCCTGCGAGGACTCCGCGAAACGAATCGCCCTCGGAATGGGCTTGAACGCGGGAACGCCCCAGTAGTGCGCTTGCGCCGCGATGTGCTCCATGACCGACAGAGCGTGGAGGTTTCTACGGTCGTACATCGTGGGAAGAAAGCCGGTGACCTTCAGTCGTGAGTTGATGCCTCGGGAACGAACGTCATCGACGGCGGACATGATGCTCGGGAGCTGATTGACGGCGAGAAACTCCGTTTGAATCGGGACGATCACGTCCGTCGCGGCCACGAGAGCGTTGACGGTCAAGCAGCTACTCGACGGCGCGCAATCCAAAAGGACATAGTCGAAGCGCGCGAGCGTCGGGGCTAGCGATTTCTTGAGGGTGGTCTCCCAGCCGCGTTGCGTCGCGAGCTCGCGCTCTGCGCGCTCGATGCCGTAGCCTCCCGCCACCATCATTCCATGGGTGCGGACGAAGGTCCCGAAGAGATCCGAAGTGTCGAAAAACGCGGCGCTGAGCAATACGTCCGCGAGACCCGGGGTTCTAATCTGAACTCTCAACGCGGTGCAGAGATCTTGCTGTGCGTCGAGGTCAACGAGGAGCACGGATCGGCCACGGTCCGCCAAGGCCGCCCCGAGGTTCACGGTCGTCGTGGTCTTCGCGACGCCGCCCTTGCGGTTCGCGATAGCGATCACGCGAGTCGGAGCTCTCGACCCCATCGCTTCACCTCCCCCTTGGCCGTACATTCGCAAGTCTGGAGGACGCGAGAAGATCTCTCAGTGATAGAAAGTGGGTGAGAAAGCCCTCGCGATCCGGACCACGAACGAGAAGGCCCGTCCGATTTTAGATGTCTCCGAGGGAGTCGTCGGGTAGAGTGCCGGAATGTCTTCAGCCGAAAGCTACCGTCTGCTCATCGCGAGCTATTTGGAGCCCGAGCACGTGGCACGTATCGAAGCACTGGATGCCCGACTCGAGGTGATCTACGAGCCCGATCTTCTTCCGGTACCGCGCTACGCCGCCGACCACAAAGGCCATCCGTTGACTCGCAGCGCGGCCGATGAGGCGCGGTGGCGAGAGCTCCTGGCGAGTGCCGACATACTGTTCGATTTCGACCCCACCCACATCGAGGATCTCCCGGAGCTCGCGCCGAACGTTCGCTGGCTGCAGGCGACGAGCTCGGGAATTGGCCAGTTCGTAGCTCGGCACCGCTACGCGGAGAGGATGCCGCACACGCGCTTTACCACCGCCAAAGGTGTTCACGCGCAACCGCTGGCCGAGTTTTGCATCCTGTCGATGCTTCTATTCGGAAAGAAGCTCTTCCGGATTCAGAACGACCAAGCTCGAAAGCACTGGGAGCGACACGCGGGGACGGATCTTTCGGGCCGCACCTTGGTGATCGTCGGTCTGGGCGCCGTGGGCATGGAGCTCGCGCGACTCGCCGGCGCCTTCAAAATGCACGTGATTGGCGTGAAGACCAAAATCGAAGGGCTCGATCCCCGCGCGCACCAAGTGGATGAGCTCGTCGCCGCGGACGACCTCCATCAAGTGCTTCCGCGTGCGCAAACGCTCGTGCTCATCGCACCCCACACCACCGCGAGCGAGGGCATGATCGGGGCCGCCGAGCTGGAGCTTCTTCCCGCCGAATCGTTATTCATCAATATCGGGCGAGGCGCCCTCGTCGATGAGCCCGCCTTGGTCGAAGCGCTGCGCTCGGGACACCTCGCGGGCGCTTGCCTCGACGTCTTCGCGACCGAGCCGCTCCCGAAAGACAGTCCGCTGTGGGAGATGCCGAACGTGCTCATCAGCCCCCACTCCGCGAGCACGAGCGAGCGTGAGAACGAACGGATCACGGACTTGTTCTTGGGAAATCTGCGCCGCTTCTTGGACGGCGAGCCGCTCGACAACGTGCTCGATACGAAACGGCTCTACTGACTCTGCGAAGGCGCGCGCACGAAGTCGAGGCTCTCGTAGTGGTAAGTCGAAGCGTCGGCGAACGGAGAGTAGGTCTCGAGATGCATGCGTTCCACTCCACCCGACGCATCCAGAGAGAACGTGGCGAATGCGTCGGGGATCGAATGATGATGGAACCGAGCGACGAAAGTGTCGAAGTGCCAGTGCTCGAGTCGGGCTCGAAACGCAGGCGAGCTCACCATCTGGAGCCGCAAGCCCTCGCTGTCGTGCTCGACCACGGCTTCACCCAGTAAGACGTCTCGGTAGATTCCTGCATAGTCTGCGAGCGGCAAGCGGGTCGAGGTCCCTTCCTTTCGAGACGCCTCTACGGCGTCGAGTCTGGGTGCGATGCGCGCCCATCTCTCAGCGGAAGCGTCTCGCTGCGCCAGGGTCCAATCCGTGAGAGGGGCTCCTAGATAGCGATCGACGACCCAGTACGACAATGCCGTTTGCACCGACGTTTCCTGGTTGGTGAGAACGACGATGCCGAGGCTCTCTTCGGGCACGAGAGTGGTCAACGAAGTCATACCCGCGAGTCCGCCGCCGTGATGAACGATCTTGCGTCCGCGATAATCCTTGAGTCGCCAGCCGAGACCATAGGCGGCGAAGGTCGGTTGTCGTGCCGCGAGCTGTGGTGCGGGAGTGCCGATAGGCAAGATCGTGACCGGACTCCACATCTGCTCTGCTTGGGCCTCGGAGTAAATTCTGCGGCCGTCGATCGTGCCGCGGGCGAGCTGAAGCACGAGCCATCGGCTGAGATCGTTGGCGCTCGCGTTGATAGCCCCGGCCCCACCGAGATTGTCGACGTTCTCAGGCGCTATCGGCTGCACCCGCCCATCCATGTGGACGTGAGGCGTTGCCCAGTTGCCATCGACATCATCCTCGCGCCTCGCGATCGTCGTGTTCGCGGAGCGCATGCCTAACGGTGCAAACAGACGTTCGGCGATAAGATCCTCCCAGCTCATCCCGGACACGGCCTCGGCGAGCTCCCCCGCGACGATGAACATCACGTTCAGGTA
>JAJCXL010000102.1 GCA_029263435.1 Acidobacteriota bacterium
GAAGCCACGGAGCGCGATCTCCGTGTGGTCACGGGTGGGAAGCGGCTCTCGCACCGCCGTCGATCCTGAAGCATAGAGGCCAGCGAAGAGCACCGCGGATTTGACTTGAGCGCTCGGCACCGGAAGCTCATAGGTCAGCCCTAAGAGGGCTCGTCCACCGTGAATCGTGATGGGCAGCCTTCCGGCGTTCGTCTCCAGTCGGGCCCCCATCCGGGTCAACGGACGTTCCACCCGATCGAACGGGCGGGTCTTCAAGCTCTCGTCTCCGGTCAATCGGGTGTCGAAGGCTTGCCCCGCGAGGAGCCCGCAACACAGGCGGGCGGTCGTGCCGGAGTTGCCGGCGTCGAGTGCGCCCGATGCCGGTCGGAGGCCCCTCGAGCCCCTGCCCTTCACCTTCAAATGATCTCCGTCGAGCTCCGCGACGACTCCGAGGGCTCGGATGACGTCGAGCGATCGCGCGCAGTCGGCGCCGGGAGGGAAGCCGCGCACTTCGGTGATTCCCTCGGCTATCCCGCTCAGCAGCGCCAACCGATGGGCCACGGATTTGTCCCCAGGCACTTCGAACCGGCCTTTCAAGCACCGCCCAGCACCTATCCTCATCCGCGAAATCGTAGCACGTCCCGGGCTGACCGCCCCTCGTGGCCCCGGCTTGTCACGCGAACGCGTTTCTTGTTAGCCTACGGACCCGGAGGCCTTTTGGACGACAACCCGAACCGCGTCGAGATCGACATCCAAAGCAGCTTCGAAATGGTCGACCTGGTGCAGGTCGTTTTCGAGTCCCTTTCCTCACAAGTCGGCTTCGGCTCCGATGAGTCGCACTGGATGAGCGTCGCGATTCGTGAGTCCGTGACGAACGCGGTGCGGCACGGAAACAAGCTCGACCCGGAAAAACGCGTCATCGTACGTTTCGAGGTCGAAGCGGCCGCGTTCACCGTCTCGGTCGAGGACGAAGGCGAAGGATTTGATCCTCGAGCGATTCCAGATCCCCTCGCAGAGGAGAACCTGCTACGGGCGAGCGGACGGGGAATTTTCTTCATGAAGAATTTCATGGACGACGTGCAATATCACTTCGAGCCGTCACGCGGAACCCGAGTGACGATGCACAAGCGCGTCGGCGCCGACGACAACTAACCACGACCTCTACCCCGGCATGAGCCCTCTCTCGATCGCAGTGGAAGCCGCCCTTGCCGGCGGCGAGATCTTGAAGCGCTACTACGGCGGCGAGTTCAGGATTGCTTTCAAGGGCGAGCTCGATCTCGTCACCCAAGCCGATACGGAGTCCGAAGCCGAAGTGGTCTCGGTGCTGCGCGGGCGCATGCCCGACGTCTCCATCCTCGCGGAGGAGAGCGGCGTCAGCGATCGTGACGAGGCTCGCCGCTTCGTGGTGGACCCTCTCGATGGAACGACGAACTTCGCTCACGCCTACCCGATGTTCGCAGTGTCCATCGCCTATGAAGAAGCGGGTATCGTCGAAGCCGGTGTGGTCTACGATCCGGTCCGGGAAGAGCTGTTTACCGCCGAGCGCGGTCGGGGAGCCTTCTTGAATGGCTCCCGGCTCGAGGTCTCCACCAATGCCTCCGTCCCAAGCGCGCTCCTCGTGACCGGCTTTCCGTACGACTTGAAAGACGACGTCGCGGGCAACTTGCGTTTGTTCACGCGGCTGATGGGGACGGCCCGCGCGATTCGGAGGGACGGCTCCGCCGCGCTGGATCTCTGCTACGTCGCGGCGGGACGCTTCGACGGATTTTGGGAGCAAAAGCTCGGCCCGTGGGACACCGCGGCCGGCGCCGTCATCGTCGAAGAAGCCGGCGGGCGGGTCTCCGGCTTCGACGGCGGGCGTTTCCACTACTCCGATCGCGCTGTCGTGGCAACCAACGGCCATATTCACGACGAGATGTTGGTTCTGCTCGGCGACAGCGACGCCAACGCCTAGCAACTTTTCTCGTTGGCGGGTCTAGCGCTCGCTTCGTACGCGTGCGTACACGGTGTCCTCGAGATAGGACAACCCTTTCGATTTCCCGCGCGAAGCACGGCCCCTCGTCCGGCACGCTCTGTGCTGATACTCCTTCCAAGCCGTCGCGGAAGGATAAGCCATGAGAATCTATTGGATCGTTGGGGTCGCTCTTTGTTGCTCCTTGTCGGCGATGCCGATCGAAGCACATTCCATTTCTCTGAAGCTCGGAAGGTTCGCTCCGCGGGTGACCAGCGAGCTTTGGTCGGATAATCTCGAGGTCTTCAGTATCGAGCGCCAGGACTTCGACGCGTTCGCCGTCGGTGTCGAAGGCGCCATAGATGCCGGGGAGTTCTTGGATGTCACGCTGGGGGTCGAGACGAGCTCTCGCTCGGTGCGGTCGAATTATCGTGACTTCGTCCGCGATGACGACACCGAGATCCGTCAAGAGCTCCGGCTCCGCATCACACCGGTTACCGGCGGGCTCCGACTGTTTCCGACCGGCAGGTATAGCCGGGTGCGTCCGTTCGTGGCCGCCGGTGTCGGCGTCTACGTCTATGAGTATCTCGAGGATGGCGAGTTCATCGATTTCGATACCTTCGACGTCTTCGTCGATACTTTCGTCGACCGAGGCGCGGCGTTCGGCGGCTTCGTCGGCGGGGGCCTGTGGTTCACGATCACCGAATCGGTCTCCGTTTTCGGCGAGTACCGTAGACACTGGGCACGAGGCTCGCATGGGCGCGACTTCGAGGGATTCGGACGCTTCGACCTCGGCGGGAATCAGGCGAGCATCGGCTTCGACTTCCGCTTCTGAAGGGCTTGCTATAATGTCTGCCATACAGGTTTTGCCTGGGGCGGGGCGCGGAAGCTCCGAGGGCGCACACGATGTCGCGCCGCGCTACAAAGATGGCAAGTTTGGAGAAATTCATGAATACAGACGGCTCCCGCGGACGCCAAGAGCGCCGCCCCAAGAGTTTCGGACGCGTTGTCGCGCTTGTCATGGGCCTGACGGGTATCGTGGTCGCACTCGCGATTGCGGCCGGTCCGACGATCCCCGAACCCACGAGGCTCGTTGAGACCGCGCGGCAGTCGACGGCGTCGCGACAGGAGCAACGGCCCAGCGTGCGGCCCGCGGCGAACACCGCACCGGCCGACACGGCCAAAGCGATCGATGCGTTGCCGGATGTCGGCTCGCTATCTCGCGCCTTCGCGACCGTCGCCGAGCGGTTGAAGCCCGCGGTCGTCAACGTGTTCACTGAAGGCCAAGAGCAGCCTACCCAAGAGACCGCTCCGCCCGGCACTCCTTTCGACGAGTTCTTCGAGCGGTTCTTTCGCGACCAGCCTCAACGCCAACGTCGAAGTCTAGGATCGGGAGTCATCGTCGATCCACGCGGCTACGTCGTCACGAACAACCACGTGATCGAGAACGCCAAAGAGATCGAGGTTCAGTTCGCTGATGAAAGGCGCTACCCAGCGGAGGTCATCGGTACCGATCCGCCCACCGATTTGGCGGTGCTGAGGATCAAGTCCGAAGAAGAGTTCGAGTTCGTCAATTTCGGCCAGTCGGACAGTCTCTTGGTTGGAGAATGGGTTCTCGCGATGGGCAACCCCTTCGGCTTCGGTCACACCGTGACCGCCGGGATCATCAGCGCCAAGGGGCGGCTGATCGGTCAGGGAAACTACGACGATTTCATCCAGACGGACGCTGCGATCAATCCCGGCAATTCGGGGGGGCCTCTCGTCAACATGAAGAGCGAGATCGTGGGAATCAACTCGAACATCATCTCGAACTCGGGCGGTAGCATGGGGATAGGCTTCGCGATCCCG
Organism: Acidobacteriota bacterium; assembly: GCA_029263435.1. GTDB lineage: Bacteria > Acidobacteriota > Vicinamibacteria > Marinacidobacterales > SMYC01 > JAJCXL01. The sequence continues at coordinate 3,779 of JAJCXL010000102.1, forward strand.
TCGGATATGACGCGCAAGATCTACGATCAGCTCGTCTCCGACGGAAAAGTGACGCGCGGGTGGCTAGGGGTGAGCATCCAGAACCTGACGCCCGAGCTCGCTCGGAGCTTTGGTCTCGAGGGCACCAAGGGTGCTCTGGTCTCGGAGCTCTTGGGTGGCGACTCACCCGCGGCGCGGGCGGGGCTCGAGGCTGGCGACATCATCGTGGAGTTCGGCGGGGTTCCGGTCGATTCGAACAATCATCTCGTTCATCTGGTGGCCGATGTTCGCCCTGGCGAATCCGCCTCGGTGAAGTTCTTCCGGGACGGTGAGCTTCGGGAAGCGACGGTCCTCATGGCCCTCAGAACGATCGATACCGAGACCGCATCGGCGGACGTCCCGACGCCTGAAGATCGCGGACGGCTCGGAATCAGTGGCCAAAATTTGACTCGAGAGATGGCTGAAGAGCTTGGTGCGAGCTCGGGAGCCGGGGTCGTGCTTCGCGGCGTCGAGCCCGACGGTCCGGCAGCCGAAGCGGGCCTCCAGCAAGGCGATATCATCATAGAAGCGAATCGGGAGCCTATCCGCACGACGGAAGATCTCTCCCGGGTGCTCGAAGGGGTCAGCGCCGGTGGCGACTTGCTCCTCCGGGTTGAGCGGGTGGCTCGGGGGCAGACGTCGAGCTTCATCTGGGTACCGGTTCAGCTGCAATAACGAGACGGCACCGGTTTCTAATCGATGGGGACTTTTGCCTCGCGCCTGGAGGCATTCGTCCGGGGGCTCTCGAGCGAGACCGCGGCGATGGGGTTATTCGTCGCGGCTTTCTTCGACTCGTCGTTATTGTCGCTTCCGGAAGTCAACGACCTTCTGCTGATCTATTTCGGCGCGACCTTCCCCGAGAACGCTTATTTCTACGCTCTGGCGACCGTCTTGGGCTCGGCGACCGGCGCGAGCTTTCTCTACTGTCTCGCCCGATGGAAGGGACACTCTTTCCTCCGCCGCAAATTCAGCCACGCTAGCATCGACAAGACGTTCGGCTTGTTCCGGCGCTTCGGGGCGCTCGCGGTCGCGATACCGGCGATCATGCCACCGCCGTTTCCGTTTAAGATATTCGTCCTGTCCTCAGGTGTCCTCGGGTTGCCGTACCGTCGATTCCTCGCTGCGATTCTCGTGGGACGCGGCATCCGTTATTTTGGTGAGGCCTATCTCGCGATCCGCTACGGTGAACGCGCGATCGCTTACTTGCGGGGAAATGCTGCCTTGGTCTTCGGATTAGCGCTCGTTGCGGTCGTCGTTCTCGCGGCAGGGGTGTGGCTGTCGAAAAAGTTCTCCACCGCGCCCGCAGGGGAGTATCGCGGCGAAAGCTGACCCGTGGCCATCGAAGCTCAGCCGCGCCGTTCCCGATTCGCCGGAGCCTGGTACCCGGCCGGCAGAGAAGCACTCAAAGCTCTCGTCGATCGTTCGTTTTCAGAAGCACCGGTCGTCGAAACGAAGACTCGGGTCGTCGCGCTAGTTTGCCCTCATGCCGGGCTGAGATATTCGGGCCGCATCGCGGCGGCGGCTTATCGCCTCGTTCGAGGAGCGCCCTTCGATCGAGTCCTCGTGGTCGGTCCTTACCATCGCGGAGGCACGACTCTCAGCATCGGCGATGTCCGTGATGTAGAGACGCCGCTCGGCGTCGTCTCTATCGACCATGAGATCGTCGAAGCGCTTACGGAGCTCGACCCCGATCTACGGTCGGCGGCTCTCGACATCGAACGAGAGCACAGTATCGAGATCCAGTTTCCGTGGCTCCAAAGGGCTCTTCCCGGGGCGCTCGTCGCACCGCTGTTCATGGGGAGCTCGAGCGACGACACGTTGTCTCGCGCGACCGCCGCCATCGTTCACGCCGTCTCTCGGGCTCCTGGGAACGTCCTGCTCGTCGCGAGCTCGGATTTGTCTCACTTTCACGACCGGGCCGAAGCGTCACGCTTGGACGCGGTTCTCTTGGCTGAGCTCGAGCGCGCCGACCCCCGAGCGCTGCGCAGACGTCTCCGCGACAATCCCGGCCACGCCTGCGGCGGGGGCCCCATCGTATCCGTGCTGGAAGCCGCGTTGAGCTTGGGTGCCTCTCGAGTACGCATCGTCGCCTATGGCGACTCCGGCGAAGCGAGTGGAGACCTGTCGAGCGTCGTGGGCTACGGCGCGGCCGCTATCGTTTGAGCGCCCCTATGCGCCTCATCACACGAACCGTGGGAGAAGGACTGGTGAGCTTCGCGAGGCGCTGCCTCGAGAGTCACTTTGGCTCGAAGGCATCGGCCGTATTGGCGCCTGGTCCTTTGCCCGACCGCGTAGGTGGCGTGTTCGTGACGGTGCGACGAGACGGAGCACTTCGGGGCTGCGTTGGATTCGTCGGCACGCGGATGACTCTCGCCGAGTCGGTCCGCCGCGCAACCATTGCGGCCGTCTCGGAAGACCCTCGTTTCGCGCCGGTGGATCCGACAGAGATCGACAGGCTGACCTTGACCGTCTCCGTGTTGTCCCCCCCGACGCGGGTGTCGGACCTGGAGGACATCTCGATCGGGCGCGACGGCCTCATCGTAGAGGCAGAGCAACGACGAGGCCTGCTACTCCCCGCGGTCGCGGTGGAACGAGGCTGGGATCGGGCGACGTTTCTCGCCGAAACGTGTCGAAAGGCGGGGCTTCCGACGGATTGCTGGGCAGCGTCGACGACCTCGATCTGGCGGTTTCAAGCCGAGTCCTTCGAAGAGAATTAACCCAATATTCACAGGGATCGTATTGACTCGATCCTCCGCAGTCACGATGATGCATCCGGTATTCATCTAGACGAGAGGTGTGTCGAGTGACTCAGAAACTAAGAATCTTAGCGCTACTTCTGGCAGCGACCAGCTGGATGTGCGGGCCTCCTCGCCGACCTGGCGAGACCAGCGGTGGCCGGGCCGTTCTTCAGAACAAGGGATCCGATACCCTGGTCAACGTGGCGCAGGCCTGGGCCGAGGAGTATCAAACGGTGGAGCCCAACGTCGCCGTCGCCGTCACCGGAGGTGGTTCCGGAACAGGAATCGCCTCGCTCATCAACGGCACCGTCGACCTCGCCAACTCGAGTCGAAAGCTCAAGGATAGTGAAGCGGAGCAGGCACGGGCGAACGGCCACGATCCGGTCGAGTTCATCGTCGGATATGACGCCCTTGCGGTCTACATCCACAACGACAACCCCGTCGAGACACTTACCCTCGAGGCGTTGGCGGACATCTATGGCGAAGGTGGGAGCGTGGACGAGTGGGCGGATCTCGGGGTCGAGATTCCCGGCTGCACCAGCGGTGAGATGGTTCGTGTCAGCCGTCAGAACAACTCCGGTACCTATGCCTATTTCCGAGAAGCCGTGCTGGGAAACAACGACTACAAACTAGGCTCGCGTGACATGCACGGTTCCAAAGACGTCGTCGATCTCGTCGAGCGAACCCCGTGCGCGATTGGCTATAGCGGCTTGGCCTACAAGACGGACCACGTCAAGGTGGTTTGCATAGCAAAGGGCGACGACCCGAGCGATTGTGTGGTTCCCAGCGTCGAGTCCGCGATCGACAAGAGCTACCCCGTCGCGCGCCCGCTATTCATGTATACCCGCGGTGAGCCCGAGGGAGCGGTCAAGAGCTATCTCGATTGGATCCTGAGCGATGAGGGGCAGTGCATCCTCCTGGACAAAGGCTACGCTCCCGCAAAACCGGTCGATTGCTCCAACCCGATAGCGGGCTCCGAATAGACGCCACCCGGATGTTTTGACTAGACTTGCGCCCGTGGGCCACTACGAACAACGCCTAGAACAGGATCTCGTCCGCATCCGACTCGAAGTCGGAGAAGTGGGCCAGTGGGTCGAGACCGCGTTGAGAGACGCTCTCCAGGCGGTATTGACGCTGGACCGGTCGCTTGCCTATGAAACGATCCTCGGGGACAAGAGAGTCAACCGGGCGATTGCTCGTCTAGACCGACATTGTCACTACTTCGTCGCGCGCCATCTCCCATCCGCCGGTCACTTGCGATTCATTTCGTCGGTTCTGCGAATGAACGTGGAGCTCGAGCGAGTGGGCGACTACGCGACGACGATATGCCGGGAGGCGGCCCAGCTCGGCGCCCCGCTCGAGCCGAACGTGAAGCGCGAAGTCGAGCGGATGGGCAAAAACGTCCGCCACATGTTTCATCAAGCGTTGAGAGCTTTCGACGAGTCGAATGCGGAGCTCGCCAAAGCAACCATGCAGGGCGATATCGTCGAGCGGTCCTTCGCCGCGGGGTTCGCGGAGCTCCTACGCCAGAGCGAGGCCAACGTCCGATCCGAGCGCGACGAGTTCGCGACCCTAGTCATTTTCAACATGCTCGAACGGGTCGGGGATCAGGCGATCAACATCTGCGAGGACACCGTGTTCGCGAAAACGGGCGAGACGAAGTCCCCGACGCTCTACAGGATTCTCTTCCTCGACGAAGCGAATAGCGAGCTCGGCCCGATGGCGATGGGGATCGCGGCCAAAGGCTATCCCGAGGGTGGTCGGTTCTACACGGCCGGTCGCACCCCGGCTTCGGAGTTCGACCCGGCGTTTAGGGAGTTCATGGAAGAGCGTGGACACTCCCTGCCTCCGGAGGGGCCGCGGGGTCTGGAAACGGTCCGTGATGCCTGGGCTGACTTCTACGTCCTGATTTGCGTAGAAGGAGCGGTTGGTGACTATCTCGATCGGGTCCCCTTTCGCACCATCGCGTTCGAATGGAATGTCGCTGCTCCGGGGCTCGGACGGGGCGAGACGGACGTCAGCGATGAGCAACGAAAAAAAGCCTACGAAGCTGCTTATAGAGTGGTCGCTTCCAAGGTGAGAGGCCTCATCGAGGCTCTTCAGGGCGAAGACGCTTCCTGAGACGGACGCCGTGCCGCCTTTGGGTTCACTATCTCAAGATCTCGACCGCCGCGATTTCGATTGGTATGCGGATAAGCTGGTAGAGATCCTCGTCTTCGCCGGCGGATTCTCCGCCATCATTCTCATTCTCGGAATCTTCTTCTTCATTACTCGAGAGGGTCTGGGTTTCGTCTTCTCGTCACTCGATATCGTCGAGTTCTTCACCTCTCCGCGCTGGCGCCCCACTTCGGAGCTAAACGCGACTTACGGGGCTTTCGCGTTGATGGCTGGAACGGCGAGCATCACCGGAATGGCCATGCTCATCGCGGTCCCGTTCTCGATCGGAGCGGCGGTCTATATCGCGGAGTTCGCGGGCCCTCGGAGTCGCGAGACGCTGAAAGTACTGGTGGAGCTCTTAGCTGCGATCCCCTCGGTCGTGTGGGGCTTCATCGGGCTGACGTTGATGAACTCCTTGATCATCGAAGTGTTCGACGTCCCCGTCGGGCTCAACATCCTCAACGCGGGTTTGATTTTGGGTCTCATGGCGGCGCCGATCATGACGACGATTGCGGAGGATGCGCTGAAGGCCGTACCGGATCACTATCGCGAGGCGGCGGAGGCGATGGGCGCGACGAAGTGGCAAGTCACGCGTCGGGTCGTGATCCCGGCCGCGAAGAAGGGCCTCGCGGCGGCGATCCTGTTGGGCGTCGGAAGAGGCTTCGGCGAGACGATGGCGGTGCTCATGGCGAGCGGCCATGCCATCAATATCCCGGGCAGCATTTTCGATTCGGTGAGGGCGTTGACTGCCACCATCGCGGCGGAGCTCGGCGAGACAGCGGTCGGCTCGGAGCATTATCGCGCGCTGTTCACGCTCGGCATTTTCTTGTTCACGATCACATTCGTCATCAACTTGACCGCCGATATCATCGTCCGCGGGACGCGAAAGCGGTGAGCGATACCGGCGGCGGAGGGAGCCTCTTCGCGGCGACGGCACGCGACCTCGACAATCGGAAGAAGCAGGCTCGCTATCGCGGTGTGTTTCTCGGCATGACCCTGTTGCTGATCTTGCCGGTGTTCCTGATTCTGGCTGTACTCATCAGTCGAGGCGGGCCCATTTTGTCGCTGGGTTTCTTGTTCACCTACCCCTCTTCAGGAATGACGGCCGGGGGCGTTTTTCCTGCGCTCTTGGGTACGATATTTCTCGTGACGGCAGCGCTCGTGTTCTCAGTGCCGCTCGGCGTCGCAGCCGCGCTCTATCTGAGCGAGTACGCCGCGGATAACTGGCTCACCCGCCTCATCAACCTCGCGATCATCAACCTCGCCGGGGTGCCGTCGATCGTGCACGCTCTCTTCGGAGTCGGGGCTTTCGTGTTGTTCTTCGGGTTCGGGACGAGCATTCTCGCCGCGAGCCTGACTCTGGCGGTGATGACCTTGCCGGTGGTGATCGTTTCCACGCGAGAGTCCCTCCAGGCCGTTCCGCGGGCGTTTCGGGAAGCGAGCTGGAGCATGGGGGCGACCCGGTGGCAAACGATCCGGCACATCGTGCTGCCGAACTCCGTCAGCGGTATCTTGACCGGCGTCATCCTGGAAGTGTCTCGCACTGCGGGCGAGACGGCGCCGATCATGTTCACCGGCGCAGCGTTCTTCCTACCGTTTCTACCGCAAAGCGTGTACGACCAGACGATGGCCCTTTCGCTACATTTGTTCGTCATTTCTACCCAAGTGCCCGGGGTTCCGGACGCCCTTCCCTATGGGGTCGCGCTGCTTTTGATCTCCATCGTCTTGATCATGAACTCTGCCTCCATCGCTCTTAGGATGGTCTTGAGGTCGCGCAAGAAATGGTAGCCGCACCATCGACGCCACCACCGGTGGTCGAGGTGAACAACCTCCGGATCCGGTACGGGAAAGAGGTGGCGCTTCAGCTAGATGAGCTTTCGGTGGTGCCGAACGAGATCTTCGGAATCATCGGCCCCGCCGGCAGCGGCCGTACATCGTTTCTCAAAGCAGTGAATCGGATGGATCTGTTCGATCGCTCGATGGACGTCGAGGGGTCGATTCGATTCCGCGGGCGGGACGTTCGAACCTGGAAGAACGTCTATAGCCTGAGGCGTCGGATCGGGGTCGTGTTTCCGCTTCCGGTTGGGCTACCTCTCTCCGTGTACGACAACGTCGCGCTGGCCCCGCGGCTGTCCGGAGTGCGAGCGAAGAGTGAGCTCAACGATATCGTCGAGCGGTGTTTGCGCCGGGCCGCGTTATGGGACGAAGTGAAAGACCGGCTGAGCTCGCTCGGGAGTCTGTTATCGGGAGGACAACAACAGCGGCTGACGATCGCTCGAGGGTTGTCGCAAGACCCCGATCTGTTGATGCTCGACGAGTTCTCGATCGCCGTCGACCCGGTCACGACGATGCGTATCGAAGACGTTCTCAAAGAGCTCAAGCAAGAGCTCACCATCATCTTGGTGACGAACCTCGTTCAACAAGCCCGGCGTTTGGCCGACCGCACCGCGTTCTTTCTGGGAGGGCGGTGTATCGAGATCGGCGCCACCGATGCGATCTTCTCGGGTGAGGTCAAAGATCGTCGCACCACGGACTACATCCTGGGTCGGTTCGGTTGAAGGGCTATGGCATGAGCGCCGATAGAGAAGAGGCCGCGACCGGAAGTCCAAGAGACGACACCGCGACCGGACTTTCAAGAGACGACGCACCAGCGCCGCGGGGATTCGACAGCAGCGTTGCCGGTGAGCGCGAGATTGGGGTCGAGGCTTCCAAGTTCTCTATGTGGTACGGAAATTTTCGAGCGCTCTACGACGTGGATTTTCGGGTCAAACAGGGGCTGGTGACCTCGTTGATTGGGCCGTCGGGTTGTGGCAAGTCGACGCTGCTCCGCAGCATCAACCGCATCATCGAGAGGCTCACTTACGCTCGGCCTCAAGGAGTGATCGAAGTTCTGGGGAAGAACATTTACGACGCGGATGTCGAGCTGACGCAGCTGCGCAGACGGGTGGGGATGGTGTTCCAGCGTCCGAACCCGCTGCCGATCTCGGTCCGAGACAACGTCTTGTTCGCCTTCGACTTGCATCAAATCGATGGCGAGAATCTCGACAATACGGCCAGAGATTCCATCGTCGAGGACGTCCTGAAGCAAGTTCTCTTATGGGATGCGATCAAAGATCGGCTCGACGACAGCGGCACTTCGTTGTCTTTGGAAGAGCAACAGAAGCTATGTATCGCGCGGCTGCTTCCGGTGAAGCCGTCCGTTCTC
>JAJCXL010000103.1 GCA_029263435.1 Acidobacteriota bacterium
GGGAGCGCGTCGCGATATAGGCCACCGTCGCGTCCACCTCCGGCGCCTCGGGCAAGGGAATCGCGTTGTAGCGCGCGTCGTGCGGGCGCATGCCCAGGAGCTCGGCAACGTGACCGCCGGTCGAGCTGCCGAAGATGCCGATCTTCGACGGGTCTCCGTTCCACGAAGCCGCTTTGCTCTTGAGCCAGCGCACGCCGTAGTTCGCGTCTTGCACGCCGGCCGGATAATGCGCCTCAGGCGCCCGGGTCATATCGATGGCGACCACCAGCAACCCGCTCGCTGCCAAAGCGCGGTCCATGGGCTCTTCCGCGAAGCGGTCTTTGTTGTTCCACGCGCCGCCGTGTAGATCGAGCACGGTGGGGAACGGGCCGACACCCTCCGGTTGATAGATGCGAGCCATCAGCGTCCGCCCCGCCGCGTTGCGCCGGAACTCGACCTCGCTCACCTTGATCTCGAGATTGGCCGCGGGATCGTATGGCGTCGCCATGCCGAATATGGCTGCTGTAGGAGCTAGAGAAACGGAGCGACGTCCCATGGCCTTCGAAACGACCGGGAATCCCACCGCGCCCATTGCAGTCATCCTCTTGAGAAAGTCCCGACGGCCGGAAGAATTCGTGTCCATGCTGATTTCCCTCTCCCGACAGAGGTATCACGACTGTAGGGACAGTGGCAACGGATAGGCGCTACGGAGAAGCGGGTACCCGCTCGCTACGCCGGGAGGAGACCCACGCTCCGTAGGCGGCCAACCCCACGACGGGCGCAAGCAGCGTGACCACGTCGCTGAAATACCACCCCCCCGGATCACCACTGAGCGGATAGAAGATCGACAGGTGAAACACGATCGACATCGCGACCCAGCAGAGCAGGCCGAATCGAACCATTACGAGAACCATCAAGCCGGACAGCAAGACTGCGGCCGCGACATCGAACGCTCCGCCCGCGGTGATCACATTGCCAAAGAACATCATCCCTCCGAACAAGAAAACTCCCACCCACTCCCGCCGGACGGCCATCGTTAGGAGGAGAAAGATGACGAAAAAACCCGTCGCGGAGAGCGCTCCCCACGATAACGCAACCGCCCAGGTTCCCATCACTCCGCGAGCTCCGATTGAGAACGTCGTAAGATTCGGCACGAGAAGCATCTGGTCGGCACCCCACCAGAACTTCTCCAAGCTGTAGACGATGAACGGGACCGCCGTGAACGTTGCGCCAGCCACCGCACCAATTAGCAGATCGCGTCCGACGAGCGGGTCGCGAAATCGACCATCGACCGCGCGGGTCCAACCGACGATGCGGCGCGGCCAGCGTTTCCTTATCTCCGGCTCGAGGCCGAGATAGAACAAGAACATGACCGCCCCTGAGAACAAAGCACCGGCGAGCGCGCGCTGCAACACGAGAAGCTCAGCGAGTACGAGAGCGTGGGTGCCGGCCGCAAGCCAGTAGGCGAAGTCGAAGATAAAGACGAAAGCCGCGACGCGGAGCCCCCCCCGCACGTCCGCCCGGCCGCTCCGGAAATTCCTTTGGGCGAGCAGCGCACCGCCCACGATCATTGCGATGAATAAGGTCGCCAATAGGAACAAGAACAGCTCGGAACCGTTCACGGGCGACGAGTCCGGCGACATCTCCGCCCAGGGTCCCATCGCCCGGAGCCAGTGAACCCGCCCTTCGGTCATACCCACCTCGACGTCGTAGACGATCCCACTCGCGCCAAACGGACCTCGCCACGCGAAGACCTCGTCAGCACCATAGGTCGGTCTCCACTTGGGCGCGACCGGGCGAAAGTTCTCCGGCGGAAGACCTGCGAGCTCGAGCACCCACGGAAATGGCTCAGGGGACGGGGGCTTTCGCTCGGAATAGCTTGGCTCTGGAATGACTTCGAAGTTAACGAGGTTCCCGTCGGTGTCGAGCTCGAGATAGGCCTCGCCCGGCTCGACGCGAGGCGGATCTCGAGGTTTCGACTGGCCTCCAAATCCCGGAACGAATGGCGACGGACCCGCTCTATACCAGAAGAGATAAGGCACCCCGCGACCCTCTCGTGAGAGCGTCTGGCGATGCTCCGGGTTGTCGCGCAGAAAGTCGCGATATTCGACCCGAGGGACATATCCCCATGTCTCGTGGCGAGGCGCGGATGGGTGCCCCAACCGCTCCAAATATTCTCGGCTTTGGTTCGCGAGAACCAATGGAGCTTTTCCATCCGGCCACTGCGTCGAGTCCGCGGAAAGAAGGAGCGACACCGTTGTCATTGCGAGGGCTACCGCGGTCCACCCCCACGCGGCCACTGGAGACAGGATACCTTTGGTCGGCGCAGCGGCGACCATCTCGGGGGACGGTGTCTCCCCCGCCTCGAGCGCAGCAGCGAGAGGATCCGACCCGGGAAGCGCGGACAGCACATGCAGAGCACTCGGCGGCCGCTCGTTGGGATCCGTGGAGAGACAGCGGAGCACGATCTCCTCCACTCTGGGATCGAGCCCCGACACGTGCTGCGAAGGGCTTGTCGGGTCCGTCTTGCTCGAAACACCGGTGGGCGCAGCGGCACCCTCGAAGGCATGACGCCCGGTGAACACTTCGTACAAGACGAGGCCCAGCGCATAGATGTCGCTCTTGGTCGTGACCTCGCGCCCGGCGAGCTGTTCGGGTGCCATGTAGCGCGGGGTGCCCGAGCGAATGTCGGCTTCTTGTACCGCGTCCTCGGAGACAGCGAGCCCGAGATCGGTGATGCGAGCGCGACCCCGCCCGTCGAGCATGACGTTCGCCGGTTTCAAATCGCGATGCAGCACCCCTTGCGCGTGGGCCGCGGCGAGCCCCGCACTCAGCTCGCGCGTCATCTGGAGCGCTTTGTCCTCGGGGAGCCTTCCTATCCGGCGCAGGAGACTCGATAAGTCCTCCCCGTCGATGTACTCCATCGAGATGAAGTGATGCCCGTCGGATTCCCCGACGTCGTAAACACGACAGACCGCCGGGTGCGAGATCTGACGAGCGACCCGGACTTCGTTGAGGAGCATTTCCAGCCGGTGCGGGTTCGTCGCGAGCCGCGCCGGAAGAAACTTCAGTGCGACCGTTTGACCGAGCTTGAGATCGTCCGCCCGATACACCTCGCCCATACCGCCCCGCCCCAAAAGACCCGTGATGCGGTAGCGCCCTCCAATGAGAGTGCCGGGGACATAACGTTCATCCCCGTTTCCAGCGGCAGAGCTCGGAGGACTGACCGAGGTGCGCGTTGCCGAATCTCCCGACAGTCCGCTCGACATCGACGGATTCTATCCGGTTTCACCGCTTTCGTTGGCAGGCGATCTCGGCTGCGCGAAGGGCACTTCAGAGCTCACTTCTTCCGAGAGGTCGGTGGTGTCGCTCGGTGCAAGCTCTCGAGCAGGCTTGCCCGTCGCCGCGCGCGAGTCTCGGGCTTTTTCGCGTCTTCGAGGCCGCGCGCGTGCTCTTTCTGACGGGTGTAGCTGAGGCGTTCCCACGCCGCCCGCAATCGGGGGCTCGCACGAAAAACGTCCTCCAAATCCGCGGGCGCCTTCACGACCCGGCGTTCGTCGTCGGGTTTCAGGTCCACCCAGAAAGTGTCCCCCACTGCGACGCCCGCACCGGCCTGATGAGCTTTGTTGATACCAAGAAAATAGCGTCCGTCCATCGCGATGGTCGTGGTTCGAAACGTGTAGCGGTGGATCGTCACCGAGACCGGCGCGCGCGCTTTCCCAAGAATCTCTTTGATGTCCACGTCGAGCTCGCAGGCGGCCCCGCCTCGAGGCGCCGACTTCAGGGTCGTTTGAAAACGAATCCTCATCATGCCCCTTTCGTCCGGAATCGAGTATATCGGGTAAGCTAGCTCCCGTGGCGAAGCGGCTCGCGCTCGGTTATCTCGCGGTAGCGTCCGTCGCCATCCTCACTCTCTTCATGGCGGGACCGCACCCCGTGTCGTGGCTCCTTGCGCCCGTCGTGATGGGTCTCCCCGTGTCGCTCGTCTCGCTGGCGGTGAGTCGCGAGGGCCGGTTGGGACGTCTGCGAACGCCGCTCGCGATCCTGTTCGTCCTGCTGCAATTGGGTGCGGCCGGGATCCTCGTCTTCGACGGGTCGGGCGTCAACGGCGTTTTCGGCCTGCCTCTGTCTTTGCATTTTCTTCTTCTGTTCATCTGGCTTGGGCCGCTCCTCGTCACGACGCTTTCTTATGCATGGCTATTCTCGGAGCTCGGCATCGACGAGAGTTTGCTGCGCCGGATCGCGGAGATCCGGGTCGCACGAGAGAGCGGAACGGAGCCACGGTGACCGGCCTCGACCGCCCCGTCATCATCGCGACGGCCACCGTGTATCTCGTCGCGGTCGTGCTCGTAGGCATATGGTCGGCTCGGCGGACGCGCACCGCGAAAGACTTCTGGATCGCGGGGCAAAATATCGGATTGTGGACCACCGGGCTCGCGACGACCTCGGCGGCGTTTTCCGGGTTCGTTTTTCTCGGGGGTCCGGGATTGACCTATCAGCTCGGAGCAGGGTCGTTGTTCATCGTCGTCGCCGGCGGCTTCACGGCGGGCCTCATGTGCTGGGTTTTGGCGAAACGATTGCGCCTGCTCGCCGCGGCTCGCGAGATCTATACGATTCCCGATGCCATCCTCGCCCGCTATCGCAGCCCCAAGGCGTCGGGCATCGCTGCGGTGGCGGTGATCGTCGGGACCCTCGCCTATCTGGGCTCCCAATTCCTCGCGCTCGGTCGGCTGGTCGAGGCCGTGTTCGGGACCCGAGAGCTGTTCGGCGAACACAGTCTCGCGGTCGCCGTCGGCGCCGGCGTGGTGGTGGTGGTGCTCTACTCGTGCCTCGGCGGGATGATCGCCGGAGTCTATACGGACCTCCTGCAAGGCTCGCTCATGACGGTGGTTGCTCTCGCGGTGTTCATCCACGCGATCGCCGAAGGCGGCGGCGTGGCGGGCATCGCCCAAAGCATCGCCTCGTCGGAGACGTTTGGACGGTCGTTTCTCGAGCCACTCGGGCGCGTGCCTCTCGTCACCGCGTACGGGTTCTATTTCGTCTTCTCGGTCGGCATCCTCGGTCAGCCTCACATGCTCCACAAGTTCTACATGATCGACGACCCCCGCAAATTGAAATGGATCCCGCTCGTCGTTGGCTCCACCCAGACGCTGTGCGTGCTGATTTGGATTGGGCTCGGACTCGTCGTGCCCGCGTTAGTCGCGGGAGGACGGCTGTCACCTCTCGCTCAGCCGGACGACGCGGCGCCGACCTATCTCCTCACCTTCGCCCCCGCACTCCTCGCCGGCCTGGTCTTTGCCGGGATCCTCGCCGCCATCATGTCCACCGCGGACTCGTTCGTAAATATCGGCTCCGCCGCGCTCGTTCGCGACCTCCCTCGAGCGTTGGGAAGGACGCTTCAGCGCGAGCTCTTCTGGGGGCGCCTCGCGGTGGTGGTCATTGCGATCGGCGCGGGAGGCTTGGCGGTCATCCACGGAGACTTGATCGCTATCCTCGGCACCTTCGCGTTCGGGACCTTCGGCGCCGCGCTCGCGCCGAGCTTGGCGATCGGACTGAACTGGCGCCGGGTCACGGCCCCGGCAGCGATCGCTTCGATGCTCACGGGCATCGTCTTCAATGTCGGGCTCGAGATCTTGGCGCGCACGGGCGTGTCGCCTCTTCAGCCTGGCGTTCTACCCACCGCGGTGTCGCTCGCGATGTCTTTCGTGGTCCTCTTCTTCGTCAGCTCCCTCTCTTCGGAGGAGCCGATCGACGAAGATGTCGGCTTCGTCATGGATCACTGACGTGAGCCAAGCGCTCAGGCCCGCGCCGATCTCAGGGAGTCACTGAGATCGTTCGGTCTACGAAAGTCCCAAGCGCACCATCCGATGCGAGACAGCGAAGGACATAGGTCCCCGGCTCATCGAACGTCACCCGCACTTCGTAGTAGCCGCCTGGTGGCACCGGCGGCGTCTTCCACCGATTCGCCCACGGTGAGTTCGCTCCGTCGCGCGTGTCCTCCCAGACCTTCGCTTGCAGCGGGTCGAAGCGTACTTGGCCGGAGCCTCGATAGACGTACCACGACAAGCGCAAGCCGGTCGCGCTTCCAACGGTAATGCGCCACGGTGGGGTCCACTCCGGATGGGCAGGCGAGCCCGTGCCTCCGGAAGGAAGCTGGCTCGTGCGGCTGCTCTCTTTGGGAACACCGTCGTCTTTCGCCACCGCCACGAGCAAGACCGGCTCTCCCACTTTGGCGGTGAGCATTTCCTCGCCTTCGACCGAAAGCTCGGGAGCCACGTTGGAGCGGACGATCGCATCGCTCGACCCGGCGCCCAACGCACCTTGCTCGGACGCTTTGACGAGATCATCGACGAAGTAGTCCGTTCTGAGGGTCGCGTAGGCTTTGGCGGTCTTGCCATTGGCCGTCAAGGTCCAGACGAGCTCGTCGGTCTCGCTGAACCCGGCCGGGACCGCGACCCTAAAAACGAATCGGTTCCTTCGAGGAAGAAAATGGGTGGGCTGCCCGCGGTCTGGCTCCCCCGGCGCGAAGAAGTTGTCCGAGCCGACCGGCAAGTCGAGCTCCTCTTCCCAGTTTCGATTGATGTAGCCGAAGAGGAAGTACCGTGAGCCGTCCTCGTCTTCCTCCCACCCTTCATAGGCTGGAGAGATGTTTTGGCCGCGCGAATAGGTCTGCGCGAAGCTCGCGCCCACCGTGAGCGGGAAGAACATCGCGGCCCATAGAAGCCGCCGACCAAACTTCACCGTTTAGGATCGCTTTCTTTCCTCGCCACAGAGCCGTGCTCCGCCGCCTCCAGCGCGGCGCGAGCCCGCTCGAGCTCTTCCTCGGCCTCAGCCACCGCTTGCTCGGCGAGCTCTCGATCCGACTTGGGCAGGACCAAACAAAGAGGACAGCCAATAGGGGCGTCGTTCTTCGTTAGCTGATGCATCTCCCGACGCTCGGCCATCGCCTCTTGGAACTGCTCATCCGTCAGCTCGACCCCATGGCCGAGATCGATGAACATGTTGGCGACGGATCGATTCCCCGAGCCTTGCCAGTTCCTAGGGTCGGGGACGTTTCGATTGGCGACGGAGTTATCCATCGTTCCGATGATGTGAA
>JAJCXL010000104.1 GCA_029263435.1 Acidobacteriota bacterium
TTTCCGATCGTGGGGTTTCCGAAAGGACGTCCCGATGTCTATATCACCGTGATGCACAGCGGCGTCACGCTGAGCCCTCTCATGGGGCGACTGGCGCCGCTCGAGATATTGGATGGCGCCGATGTCGAGCTTCTCCACCCCTATCGCCTCTCTCGCTTCGAGGAGACATCGGGCTAGTCGCCGACCCGTCTCGCGAAGCGATCCGTCTCATGGTCGCTTCCGGAGCATGGCGAGCGCCGCCGCGCCGAGCATGAGAAGCGAGCCCGCGATCTCATAGACCCCGAATGGCTCGTGCAGCACCAGGACCCCGAGCATCACCGCGAGGATTGGCGACACGAAGGCATAGAGGCCGGCGCGAGTCGGGCCCCAATCTCGCAAGAGTTGTAAGTAGAGGGTGAACGCGATGACGGAGCCGCCCAGTACGAGGAACGCCCAGCTCGCGAAGACGCCCGGCTCGAGAAAAGCCATGAGTGTACCGACGCCGATAGGCTCGAACAACGCGGCCAGCACGAACAAGCCCAAGCCTCCCAAGAGGGTCAGCCAGCCACTCACCCTAAGCGGGCTCGATGCCCTCAGCATCGGGCGGCTCAAGATAGATCCCCAGCAGTAAGTCAACGTCCCGATGACGAGCGCAGCCATGCCTTCGAGGCCTTGTCGGTCGGCGTCGAAGCTCAGCTTCGGCAAGAACAAGATGAACAACCCGACGATACCGATGGCGATGGCGAGCGACGTTCGTGCCGAGAAGACCTCTTCTTTCGCGATGAGGCCGAGGGTGAATAGCCCGACCGGAATCAAAGCGAGGTTGACGACCGAAGAAAGCCCGGAGGGCACGAACTGCATTCCCCAAAACAAGAAGCCGTAGGAGACGGTGTTGACGAGAAAAGCGGTGAGGACGACTCGAACGAGGCTCCCCGGAAGAGCGAAGTCTCCGCCTCGCACCCGATGGAAGACCAGCAACAAGGCCCCGGCCGCGACCAGGCGCATCCCTGCGAAGGAAAAAGGCGGGACCGCTTCGACGCCGACTTTGATGGCGATCCAGGTCAAGCCCCAGATCGTCGACATCACCGCGAACGATATCGGGCCCGGCAGCTTCAAGGATTGCCTTCGACCCAGACCACCCGTTCGCCGGCCTCGAAAGGGCCTCTCTCTTCTACCCGCCCACCCGGCCACGTGACGCGAATCGTGTCGATGCGCTCGGCAGCTCCTATGGATAGGTGAAGGGTCCGTTCGTTCTGTGACAAGTAGCTCGATGCGGCGGTGGCCTGCATGCGCCGCGACCGGCCGCCGAGTCGATGCTCGAGGGTCGCGCCGAGTCCATCGCGGTTCGCATCCCGGCCGACGAGAACGATACGGATCGCGGCTGCGGCGGCGGTATCGTTTCTGAGCAAGGTCGGACTCTCGCCCGAGCTCGAAAAGACGAGATCCAAGTCGAGATCGGCGTCGATGTCCGCGATCGCGACCCCACGGCTCACGCGCTCGCCTTCGAGAAGCGTTTCGTGAAAAGTGCCGTCTTGATTGCGGAACACTTGGTTGGGCTGCGCATACTGGCCGCCGAATAATCGTGCGGCGTTGTCGAGTACGTGGCCGTTGGCGACCACGAGGTCGTCGAAGGTGTCGTTGTCGAGATCTGCGAAGCTCGCGCCGAAGCCGAGCCGCGCGACGGAGGGCCGTCCGAGCCCGACCAGCATCGAGACGTCCGTAAAAAAACCGTTCGACTCGTTCCGATACAACGTGTTCGACTCACCTTCGAAGTTGGTCACGAAGACATCGAGATCGCCGTCGAGATCGAAGTCCGAGTGGGTGACGCCCATGCCCGCGAGCGCGTTGCCGTCAGCGTCGTAGCTGACCCCAACGAGCAAGCCCACCTCTTCGAAGGTAAACGACCCGCGATTGCGAAACAAGAAGTTCGGGACGGTGTCATTGGCGACGTAGATATCGGTGAGGCCGTCATCGTCGAAGTCGAAGGCGATGACCCCGAGACCTTTGCCGGTGGGACGTGCGATGCCGGCCTCGACGCCCTTCGCTTCGAACCCGCCGTCTCCCGTATTCCGGTAGAGCTCGTCCGGGACACCACGAAACGCGTCGGGAAGGCAATAGGCCCGCACCGATTCGCCATCTTTGGTTTGCGCACATTCCGGGTGGTTCGACAGGCTCCAGTCGACGTAGTTGGTGACGTATAAATCGAGGAAGCCGTCATTGTCGAGATCCGCCCACGTCGCGCTGGCGCTGAACCCTTGACCGTCGACGGCGGTGTCCGTGACCTCTGCGAACGTCCCGTCACCGTGATTGCGGAACAGTCGGTTGCGGCCGTAATGCGTGAGATAGAGGTCCGGATCCCCGTCGTTGTCGTAGTCACCCGCGGTCGCACCCATGCCGTAACCCGTGTGTTCGAGGCCCGCTGAGCCGGTGACGTCCGTGAAGTTTCCGCGTCCGTCGTTTCGGTACAACGTGCACGCGCTGGTCTGAGAGCTGTCGGAGCTCGTGAGGTCGCCGCCGTTGACGAAGAGCAGATCGGCGTCGTCGTCGTTGTCATAGTCCCAGAACACGACGCCCGCGCCCATCGTCTCGGGCATGTGCTTGGCTCCGGTGGCGCCGGTCTCGTGGCGAAAAGTGATGCCGCTCATAGCCGTTACGTCGGTCAAGACGAGCTCCTGCTGGCCGAAGGCGGGTAGGGCCGAGACGATGACGATCGCGAACGCCTTGGGGCTCAGGCGCACTCGTGAGCGTCCCGTCAGTCTTTCGAGGGGTATTTCTTGAAGATATCGGTGACCGCGTCACCGATCTGGCGTTCGGACTTGTCGGGGGTTCCCAATGAATAGGTCCCTTTGGCTTCCCAAACGAGGAAGCTCGAATCAGCTTCGATCAGCTCGACTCCAAAATCCGCGAGCTTCTCGCGAGAGAAATCGATCTGGATAGTGGAGTTGGCGTTGTCCCAAACGGAGCGCTGTTGAGTGGGATTTCCTTGGACCCGTTCTTTGAGTGTCAAGCGGTAACGGATACGGACGTCCGGGTCGATAGTGTCGATGCGGTAGCCTTGATCCTTCATCGCGGCCTGGATGGCGTTGACGATGCGTATGTGATTGGCCATGTTCGCCGCGGCGACCTGGTCGCGGCTCCATCCATAGGTCTCGTATTCTTCGAGCTTCTGCGCGCGCTCCCGCTCCACCTTCGCGGCATCCGGCGGCTTCGGTAACTGCGACTGTCCGACTGCTGTCATGGAAATCACCGACAGCGCTGCCACGAGCACGATTTTTCTCGTCACGAAACCTCCTCCTGACAGTGTCTTCGTTTTGCCGGATCGTTGTCAACTCCGAACAAAACGCGTTTGATTCGTGAATTGTTTCGATTGTATGCGTGTATTCTAAAGATAATTAACCGATTATGAAACAAGCACTTAAGTAAGATACGTCGTTTCTTGGCTGACGGGACCGTTCCGGGAGTGCTAAATTCGGCCATGACAATTTGGCGGCCCCATTTACCGGATTCCGAGGTCCCACTCTATCAGGCCATCGCGAACGCTATCGCGAACGACGTCGTGAGCGGCCGTCTCGCGGAAGGCTCCCGGCTCCCTCCGCAGCGCGATCTCGCGGATGAGCTCAGCGTCGCCCTCACGACGGTCACCCGAGCCTATAGCGAGGCGGAGCGTCGCGGGCTCGTGAGCGGCGAGGTCGGTCGCGGGACGTTCGTCCGACGCCAGGAGAGTTTCCACCTTCGCCGAACCGAGGCGGGGCCGGAATCGTGCGATCTGACGATCAACAGCCTGCTCCCTTATCCGATGGGCCGAGAGCTCGCCAAAGGCATGGGCCGATTGCTGTCGGGGGGAGACCCGTGGTCGGTTCTCGACTACCAGCCTCCTTACGGGCAGTGGCGGCAGCGACAAGCGGGAGCTCGATTCATCCACCGCGCGGGTGTCGATGGCTCGCCCGATAGGGTCCTCGTCACCAGCGGAGCCCAGCACGCGATGGCTGTCGTTTTCTCTACCCTGACCAATCCAGGCGATCTCGTATTGACGGGGGAGCTCACTTATAGCGGCATGAAGTCGCTCGCGAACTTCCTTCATATCCGGTTGCGCGGCTTGCTGATGGACGAAGAAGGCATTCGCCCCGACGCGTTCGAGGCCGCGTGCGCCACGACGGGGGCCAAAGCGCTGTACTGCATGCCGACGCTGCAAAATCCCACCGCTGCGGTCATGTCCGTCAAGAGGAGGCAAGAGATCGTCGCTATCGCGGAAGCCTACGAGCTCCCCGTCGTCGAGGATGACAGCTACGGCTTCTTGATTCCGGAGGCCAAGGCGTTAGCTTCGTTCCAGACGCGGGGTACGGACTTCTACTACTTGACCGGAACGTCGAAGAGCCTCGCGCCCGGGCTTCGGATCGGGTTTCTCCACTCGCCGGCGGCGATGGTCGATCGCTTGGCCGCGGCGGTGTCGGCGACCACGTTCATGGCCGCGCCCCCGATGGCGGAGCTCGTGACGGCCTGGCTCGCGGACGGCACCGCCGACAAAGTGATGGAGTGGAAGCGCAACGAAGCACGTGCGCGGCAAAAGAGCGCTAGGCGGGCACTGGCGAGCTTCGACTATCGTGCGCATCCCGCGAGCCCTCACGGCTGGCTCACCATTCCGGAGCCATGGTGCGTGTCCGACTTCGTTGCCCAGGCTGCGATGAGAGGGGTGCTCATTTCGCCCGCGGACGATTTCGCCGCGGGACGCGCCACGAGCACGCACGCGGTGCGCTTGTGTCTTGGGCCGGTCGCTTCCCGAGCCCGGCTAGACGAAGCGCTGAGCACCCTGGTCGAGATCTTGGAGCAACCACCGAGGCCCGGGCGTACCGTCGTCTGACAGGACCGCCGATACCCGACACCCCGAGCCGCTTGCCGTTTCTGGGTCCGACTGATTAGAGTCTCTTCGCACTTGGAGCGAAGAGACATGATTTTTCGGAACCGCCAGCACGCGATTGAGATCCCGAACCAACCGCTCGCCGCCTACGTCCTCGAGCACGCTTCGGGGCGCGGCGACAAGAGCGCCATCTTGGACGGCACGAGCGGTCATGGTTTGTCGTACGCGCAGCTGGCCGCGAGCGTCGCCCGGGTGGCGAAAGGCTTTGCGCTGCGGGGGCTAAAGAAAGGCGATGTCGTCGCGATCTATAGCCCCAACTTGCCGGAATATGCGCCGGCGTTTCTCGGAGTGGCAACGTTGGGTGGGATCTGCACGACGGCGAGTCCGCTATACACTTCGGAAGAGCTGGCTCGCCAGCTGCGCGATGCCGGTGCTCGCTTTCTCGTCACCGTCCCGGGGTTTCTCGACAAAGCCGTGGAGGCCGCGGCGCAGGCCTCGGTGGAAGAGATTTTCGTGTTCGGCGAATGCGACGGTGCGAGCCCGTTCCAATCGCTACTCGATAATGACGGTGACGCGCCCGAGGTCGCGATCGATCTGGAAGACTTGGTCGCGCTTCCATACTCGAGCGGCACGACCGGCGTGCAAAAAGGCGTGATGCTCACCCATCGAAATCTCGTCGCGAATCTCGTACAAACGGAGCAAGCGCTCGAGGGCGCGCTCGACGCCAACGACACGGTCCTCGGGGTGCTGCCGTTCTTCCATATCTACGGGCTCGTGGTGGTGATGAACTTATCGCTTCGCGTCGGCGCGAGCATCGTCACGATGCCCCGATTCGACTTTGCGGAATGTCTCGCCTTGATGGAGCGTCGACGGGTCACGGTGGCCTACCTGGTCCCGCCGATCGTTTTGGGGCTGTCGAAACATCCGAGGGTCGAGGATCACGACTTTTCTTCCCTCCGCTGGATTCTGTCCGGCGCGGCGCCTCTAGGAAAAGATGTCACCGAAGCCTGCGTGAAGCGACTGGATTGTGCGCTCATCCAGGGCTACGGCTTGACCGAGACCAGCCCCGTCTCCCATTGCGGTGAGATGCGAAACGGAACCATGCGTGCGGGGTCGGTCGGACCGTGCGTTCCCGGGACCGAGTGCAAGATCGTGGATGTCGAGACGGGCGAGGAGCTCGGCCCCGACGAGCGAGGCGAGATTTGGATTCGAGGTCCACAGGTGATGAAGGGCTACCTGGGTCGGCCGGACGCCACCAAGCAATGTATCGACGAGGACGGTTTCTTTCATAGCGGTGACATCGGCTACACGGACGAGGACGGGCACTTCTTCATCGTGGACCGGCTGAAGGAGCTCATCAAGTACAAGGGGATGCAGGTGGCGCCGGCGGAGCTCGAGGCGGTGTTGCTGACGCATCCGTCGGTGAGCGATGCCGCCGTCATTCCGAAAGCTGATGAGGACGCCGGCGAGATTCCGAAAGCCTTCGTGGTCTTGGGAGACGCCATCGACCCGAACGAGATCCTCGAATTCGTCGCGTCGCGCGTGGCGCCGCACAAGAAGGTGCGTGCGATCGAGGTGGTCGACGTCATCCCCAAATCGCCATCGGGGAAGATTTTGCGACGGGTGCTGGTGGAGCGGGAACGGGCCGAGACGAGCTCCGTCGAACGCCCTAAGAGTGCGGAGCCGGCCTCCTAGGGGGCCCCTTTCTTTTGTGACAAGAGCCATGGGATGAGCTCGGCTTCGGCATAGGCGCGGTCCCAGGAGTTGTGAGGGACGCCTGGATACTCCGTGTAACGGACGTTGCCGCCCGAGGCTTTCAGAGCTTCGGTGAGCTTGCGAGATTCTTCCACAGGCACGCTTCGATCCATGTCACCGTGAAACGCCCACACGGGAACGTTGCCGATGCCGGTCGCGGTCTCCTGGTAGGGATTCTCCGGTGCCATCGATGAGGGATGCCACTTAGGTGCGACCAGGCGGGTCCTGCGCGTCGTGACGCCGCCGCAGACCGGGACGAGCGCGGCGAACTTCTCGGGATACTTGTAGCCGAACGCCCACGTCCCGTAGCCCCCCATCGACAACCCTGTGAGGTAGAGCCTGTTCGGATCTCCGTTGAAGGATTGCATCGACTGGTCGAGAGCGGCGAAGGCTTGTTTCTCCATCGCGGACTCACCCCACCACGTGCCCCGCGCGCACTGGGGCATGACGACGATGGCGGGGAAGTCGAGCCGGGAGCGCAAGATTTCCGGAAGCCCTTCTCTCGTTTGTTGGACCCCGTCACTGCCGCGTTCTCCCGCGCCGTGCAGGAAGAAAATAACCGGCCACTTCTCGTCCGCGGTCCACTGCTTGGGGACGAAGACCTGATAGAGATAGGTCGTGCCGTCGACGCGAACTTCTTTCGTCAAGAAGCCAGTCTCCGCGCCATAGCCATGCGTCGTCAGCGCCGCGAGGAAGGTCAGTATCAGAAATTCGACATGTTTGAACATTAGGTGCCTCGAGTTGTCTCAGTCGTCGTCGTTCGAGTCAGGAGCCGCTCTATTCTACAATCTCGCTCATGGATACCGAACTCGAGGATTTTCGCGAACAGCTTGCTGCCATCGATCTCCAGATCCTAGAGCTCGTCAGTCGACGGATTCGACTGGCCTCCGAGATCGGTGTCGTGAAAGCCCGCTCGGGACGACCGACCCGTGATTTCAGACAGGAGCGTAACGTCGTCGAACGTGCCCGAAAAGCCGCGCGCGAGCTGAACGTGCCGGCAGCTCTTGCCGAAGAGCTCATGCTCGCTCTCATACGCTCCGCTCTGACCGTCCAGGAAAAGCAAGGGTTGTCGAACGCGGATAGCGGGCACGGTAAATCAGCTCTCGTGATTGGCGGGACCGGGAAGATGGGTCAATGGTTCGCGCGGTTCTTGTTCTCACTCGGGTTCGATGTCGTTCTTGCCGACCCGGAGCCCGCGGCGTCAGAGCTTCCGCAGTTTCGCGACTGGCGCGACGCGGGGCGTGAGCACGACGTCGTGGTGATTGCTGCGCCGCTCGTCGTTGCGAACGAGATACTCGCTGAGATGGCGCTCGATCCGCCACCCGGTCTGATCTTCGACGTGGGCTCACTCAAGAGCCCTCTTCGAGATGGCTTGGCCAAGCTGGCTGCCTCCGGAGCAAGAGTCACATCCATTCACCCGATGTTCGGACCGGACACCGAGCTTCTCTCCGGCAGGCACGTCATCTTCGTCGACGTCGGCTGCGCCGACGCCACCCGAGAGGCGCGCGAGCTCTTCAGCCCGACCCTCGCCGTTCAAGTCGAGATGGATCTCGAGAGCCACGATCGCCTCATTGCGTTCGTGTTGGGTTTGTCTCACGCGACGAACATCGCCTTTTTCACCGCGCTGGTCGAAAGTGGCGAAGCGGCGCCTCGCTTGGCGGAGCTTTCCAGCACGACGTTCGACGAGCAGCTCGCCGTGGCGAGAAAAGTATCCGGCGAGAATCCGGGACTGTATTTCGAGATTCAGTCGCTCAACGATTACGGAACGGAGTCGCTCTCCGCGCTCCTCTATGCGGTGGAGCGGCTTCGCTCGGTCGTGCGCGCCGGAGATGCGGCCGGCTTCGCGGCACTCATGAATCGAGGGCGTGACTACCTGTCGAGCCGGGATTGAAGGGGCGGCTCGTCTCGATGTTCTTCGAGCACTCGCTGGTTCGGGTCGTTACTTCGCGGCGAGCCGTCTGCTATTTCGCCGTGTGCTCGGCGTGCTCTCTAAGCGCCGCGGCTCGATCGGCCAAACCTTGCCGATCGTAGAGACTTGCCAGATCGTTTCGATAAGTGTCGTTATCCGGAGCGAGCTCGAAGGCGTGCTCTAGCATTTCCTCGGCTTCTTTCATCCAGTTTTGGTTCTTCATCAACCCCAGTCCGAGGAGGTGGTGATAGGCCGCGTTTTCGGGGTCGAGCTCGCTGGCCTGACGCGAGAGCTGGATCGCTTCCCAGTAGTCTCGAGCCGCAAAAAACTCCTGGGCGCGGCCGAAGAGCTTGCTCGCATAGCTCTGGCGCTGGATCCGAGCCGTATCGCTCGATGCGACGCGCTCTTTCGTCGGCAGGGTGGTGGAGACTTTGCGCGGCGTGACCGCGTTCAACGCTTCGGTCAACACCGCGCAGACCCGGGTCAATCTCTGACGGTCGGCGGAGCTCACGCGGTACGCCTGAGCATCGGGATGAAAGCGCTGTACGAGCTCGAGGTATGACTTCTTGACCTCTGCCTTCGGTGTGCTGATGTCGATGCCGAGCAGCTCCGAGTAGCGCCTTTCGCTCCCCAGTCGGATCGCCCGGTCGACCTCGTGTCCCATGGCCGGCTCGAGAGGCTTGCCCTCGACTTCGTTCGTCTCCGGGATCGTCGGGTCCTGGGTGGGCTCGGCCCAGGTGAGGAGTCCTTTATCTATCAGGTCGAGCAACGTTCCCGCGGCCTCGGATTCGGGCATCGGACTCACGGAGAGAATGTCTGAGGCCCGTGACATCCCGTTGATCCTCGACAAGATGAAGCCTTGCGCGGGCGTCAAGCTGATCATCTGAAACTCGTCCGAGGCGATCCGGGTGAAGCGAAGCGAGCGAGTTTCGGCTCGCAGCGACTCCAGCGTGTCGCGGTCCGGACTGCGGGCCGAGACGAGCTGTAGAGTCGGTCCCGTCCGGCGAGCGTTCTTTTCTTTGTCGGCGGGAGATAGCGGCGAGAGGTCCGGAGCGCTGTCGTCTGCGACATCGACCGGGATCGCCGAGAGCGCCTCGAGGAGCTGGGAAGCGTCTTCGAAGCGGGAGGTCTTTCGTTTGTGGAGCGCGCGCTCTAGAAAAGCCGTCACTTCTGGCGGGGGCGTGAGCGCTTTGAAGGCCGGTGACTCGAGCGGGTCATCGTTGACGATACTCAGGAGCACCGCAGTGAGGCTCGATCCGGGAAACGGCTTGCGTCCGGTGAAGCACTCGTAGAACACGCAGCCCAACGAGAACAGGTCCGTACGGCAATCGACTTCCTCGCCGGTGGCTTGCTCGGGAGACATATAGTCCGGAGTGCCGATGAGACTGCCGGACATCGTCAGGTGGGTCGCTCCGTCCGATTTCGCGATACCGAAATCCGTGATGCGGGCTTCGAATGACGGGGTGATCATGATGTTTCCCGGCTTCACGTCTCGGTGGATGACTTTGCGCTCGTGCGCGTATTCGAGCCCGCGAGCGATCTGCGCCACTAGGTCGACGATTCTCGAGAGCGGGATTCGTTTTTCAGAAAGGATCCCCTGAAGGGTCTCGCCCTGGATGAACTCCATCACGATGAAACCGACGGCGGGCGTGAACACGATGTCGTGGATGGTGACGATGTGGTTGTGCTGAAGCTGAGCGGCAACTTGCGCTTCGCGGATGAAACGCTTGCTCAGCGCGGATCGATGAGAAGGATCGACCGCGGGGTCGAGGCGAATGCTCTTGATGGCGACGAAGCGGTTGAGAAAAGTGTCGAGGGCTTTGTAGACCGAGCCGAACGCGCCGACGCCGATGAGCTCGACTATCTCGTAGCGGCCCCCAGGGATCTCCTCGAAGGTGAGCCGAGGGTCGGGCGTCCCCACCGATGTGTCGTCGTCCGTCGAAGGCATGATTTCTAGAAGTTCTGAAAATCCCTAAGTTAATTCATAGGCAAGACTCGTGCCGGTTCCGAGAACTGTATTCGTCCCACTCCTAGCCATTCTGGCTGCTGCGGCGTAGGGATTTCACGAATCGGCGAGGTGATTCTCCTGCAGTGGAAAAGGGCGCCATGGATTCCGAGCCCCGACGGGTCTCTGGAGTCAGCTTCTCTTCCTTCCGGTGTTGCACGGTCTCTGCGGGGTGTGGAACCATCGAGGCGTGACGAGGGATCGAGGGTGAGTGGCCTCCACGCGAGCCTCTTGTCGGCCGTCGTGACCTTTGTCTCGGCGATGGCCCAGGCTCCGACGGCCGAGCAACATCTGCGTCGGGGGGAGTATCGCGAGGCGCTCGCGCTCGTCGAGGAGCAGCTCGCAGCGGGAGAAGAAGACCCCGCCGCGCTGTTTCACCGAGGACAAGCGCTGGTCGGGCTCTTGCGCTATCGAGACGCCGCGGAGGCTTTCGAACGAGTGGTCGAGCTCGACCGCACTCAGAGAGAGGTGCTGATCGAGCTCGTCGTGATCTACGGCCAACTGGGTGAGCCGCAGAAGCTCGAACGAGCGTTGACACGTTTGGGAGCACCCAGCGGACTCTCGATCGATGCGCGCATCCGTCTCGCCCGCGCTCTCCGAAAAACAGGCGCTCATCGTCACGCGAGGCGAACCCTGGAAGACGCTCAGCCGATGACGGAAGAGGCCTATCTGGAGCTGGGTCTCGCATCGGTCGGGGAAGGTGATTGCGAGGCGGCGATGAGCTATCTGGAACGCGCCGGCTCAGGTGCGGACGTCGCGCTCGCACGAGGCCGGTGCCTCGAGGGCTCCGGGCGACCGAGCGAGGCCATCGCACAGTACCGGTTGGCGCTCGAAGGAAACTCGAAGCTCGGAACCGCTCGCTTTCGGCTCGGCAACTTGCTCTTGCGAGAAGGTGAGCGTGACGAAGGGCTTGCGCTTCTCGACGACTATGAGCTTTTCCGGCAGTGGGAGCGTCGGGTCAAGCTTCTTCTCGCGATGGTGTCTTCGGGAACGCTACCCCCCGAAGACACGCGTATCAAGAAACTGGAGCTCGTCGACCTCTATCTGCAGGGAAACGCGGGTGATGATGCGGCCCGAGTCATCGCTTCGGGGCTCGACCAGGCCCCGGGCGATCCGGCGCTTCTCACCGCCCGAGCGCGGTGGCAGCTGGCGGCCGGTGACGTGGCGGGGGCGCACGCTTCCCTCGAAAATCTTCTTCGTCTCGAAGAGCCTCCTGTCGACGCATTGTGGCTTTCCGCCCGACTCCAGTTGAACGCCGGAAGGGTGCCCGACGCCATCGCGAGCTACGAGCGGTTCCTCAGCCGAGTGCCAGCGCCGCCATCGACCTTGCTCAAAGAGTTGGGCACCGCACATGCGCTCCAGGGAAACGTCTCGGAAGCGATTCGTTTTTTCGAGCGCGCCGTCGCTGTCGATCCGGGGCAAGCCGACGCCCGCGCGGATCTCGGACTCCTGCTGGAATCCCAAGGGAGGAAAGAAGAGGCCGAGGAGCTATATCGCGCTGCGTTGAGCATCGATCCTGGCCTGGTGTCGGCACAGCAAGGCCTGGGGAGCCTCCTTCTCGAGCGAGGGCAGCTGGAGAGCGCGGAAGCTCTGTTTCGCCGAAGCACCGAGCTCGTTCCAGCGGACCCCGCGCTAAGGCGAAACTTGGCGCTCGTCCTTTCGCGGATGGGGAGGGAAGCAGAGGCGCGTGAGCAGATGCGACGCGCGCAAGAGCTCGAGCGCTGAGATCAGATATCCTGGAGCCTCGGCCCGGGAGCCGGGTCGCCATCCTCGCCGGCTCCAAGATCTTGGGTCAGACGCTCGCCACCGATGGACACACTCGAGGTCTTACTCAGAGCCAAGGCTCAATAGGAGAAGGAATGCACGCTGCTTCGTACACGAAATTTGGACCTGCCGCAGAGGTTCTCGCGATCGGAGAGCTTCCCGATCCAGCACCGTCGAGCGGTGAAGTTCGCATCCGGGTCGAAGCCTCGGGAGTGAATCCCGTCGATGTCAAAAGGAGACTCGGCGGCCGCGGGGAAATGACGAGTGAGCGCGTGGTTCCGCACTTCGACGGCGCGGGGGTGATCGATGCGCTCGGCGACGAGGATAGTGACTTCTCGGTCGGCGACCGCGTGTGGTTCTATGAAGCCCAATGGGGTCGCGATCTCGGATCGGCCGCAGAGCTGGTCGTGCTGCCGGAGTCGCTCGTTTCCCCCTTGCCGCAGGACGTGAGCTTCGCCGAGGGCGCGTCGCTCGGCATTCCGGCGCTCACTGCCTATCAGTGCGTGTTTCGCGACGGTCCGGTCATGGGTCTGGATATCCTGGTCACCGGAGGCGCGGGGGGCGTGGGCCAATACGCGGTGCAGTTTGCCAAGCTGAGCGGAGCGCGTGTGATCGCGACCGTTTCGACCGATGAGAAGGCCGACCTGGCCGCATCCTGCGGGGCTGATGAAGTCCTTCGCTACAAGACGGAGAACGTCGCGAAGAGAGTTCTGGAGCTCACGAACGGCGAAGGCGTCGATCGTATCGTCGAAGTCGAGCTGGGGGGGAATCTCGAGACGAGCCTCACCGTGCTCAAGCCCAACGGCGTCATCGCCGCTTATGCTTCGGATGGAGTGAAAGAGCCGAAGGTGCCGTTCTACCAACTTCTGTACAAGAACGTGACTCTCCGATCGGAGCTCGTGTTCCTGATGTCGGAAGACGCGAAGAGCTCAGCGGTCGAAGACATCGGCGCGTGGCTCGAGAGCGGATCGCTTCGACATCACCTCGGCCCTTCTTATACGCTCGAGCGCATCGTCGAAGCGCACGAAGCGGTGGAGTCCGGTGTGTTCGGAAAGGTCGTGGTTACGCCTTGAGGAGCGCTCGTTTCCCGCGACGTGCCGCCCTGGGGGTGATGCTCATCAGCGCGACGTTCGCATGCCGCCCGAGCGCACCGCCCTCTTCTGCCCGTCACGTCATCGTCGTGACCGTCGACACCTTGAGAGCCGACCGGCTCGGGGTCTATGGAAACGACACCGTCGAGACCCCGAATCTGGACCGGATCGCGTCCGAGGGCGCGTTCGCCTCTACCGCGGTCGTGCACGTGCCGCTCACCCGTCCATCGCACACGTCGTTGTTCACGGGGCGTCTTCCCTCGGAGCACGGTATTCGAGACAACGTGTCTCCGCCGCTACCGCCCGATACGCCCGTGTTGGCCGAGCTACTCCACGTCTTCGGTTTCGAGACCGCGGGCTTCGTCTCATCGGTCGTGCTCTCCCGTCAGTCGGGCTTGCATCGGGGCTTCGATCACTACTCCGATCGGTTCGAAGGCGAGGCGGATGACGCGCGGTTTCTCAATACCGTTCAGAAGAGCGGTGATGTCACGCTCGCCGAAGCGGTCTCGTGGCTCGAGGCGCATCGTGATGCCGAGCACCTCTTCGCGTGGATCCATCTCTACGATCCCCACGATCCCTATGAGCCGCCCGAGCCGTTTAGCTCCCGATATGAGGGGCGTCCCTATGACGGAGAGGTCGCTTGGACGGACTCGCTCCTCGGAGATCTCGATGACGCGCTTCACCGGCTCGGGATGGTCGAGGACACCTTGCTCATCATTACTTCGGATCACGGCGAGAGCCTGGGGGAACATCAAGAGCCGTCGCATGGCTACTTCGTTTACGACACGACGTTGCGGGTGCCTCTGATCGCGCGAGGTCCCGGGATCGAGCCCGCTGGACGGTTGGCCGCGTCCGTTCAAACCGTTGACTTGTTTCCGACGGTGTTGGACCTCACCGGTGTTCCCATTCCGGACGGGGCCACGCTCATCGGTCGAAGCCTCGCTCCGGCGTTGAGGGGTGAGTCGGAGCTTTCGGAGACGCCTATCTATGCGGAGTCTCTCGTCCCGCTCCTTCATTACGGCTGGAGCGATCTGCGCTCGGTGCGAGACGGAGCTTGGAAATACATCGAAGCGCCTCGACCCGAGCTCTACGACCTGACGACGGACCCGGATGAGACCGACAACCTCGTCACGACGCGCGCGGCCACCGCGTCGCGGCTTCGAGGGCGGCTGGCCACGTTTCTGGATGAGGAGCGATCGATCGGACGAGATGCGCGCCAGTCGGTTCCCGCCGAGCTGCTGGAACAACTCGGCGCGCTGGGATATCTCGGTGCTGGAGGGACGGGGGCGGTGCCTACCGGAGAGGACCCCAAAGACAAAGTGGAGGAGTTTCGGATCGCGAACGGTCTCATGAGAGAAGCGTTGGTGCGGTTCAACGAAGGCGATGTCGGAGGCAGCATCCAGCGCTTCGATGAGCTCGTCGAGCGCGGCATCGACAGCTTCGAGATCCACTATTACCTCGCGCGGGCTTTGCTGAGGCAAGGTGCCTTCGAACGGGCGGTTCCTCATTTTCGAGAAGCGATAAAGCGTCACCAAGCCTATGCGGCGGCCTATGAGGGGCTGGCTCGAGCACAGCTCGACGGCGGGGACGCGCCGGGAGCGGTCGCTTCGTTGCGCGCGGGGCGAGAGGCCTTACCCGCGGACACCGGTTTGGGCCTACGCTTGGCGCGTCTCCTGCGCCAGCTGGGGCGAGGCGATGAAGCGGTGAAGGCGTTCGAGTCCATTCTGCCTCTCGTGCCGGGCGACGCTTTGGCACGCGTGCAGCTAGGCGAGCTGTTGCGAGATC
>JAJCXL010000105.1 GCA_029263435.1 Acidobacteriota bacterium
CCTCGCGCTTGGTATGTACTCGCCGTTCCTGCGCTCGTGCTCGCGAAGTTCTGCCTCCGTGAGCTCAAGCTGGGACAGATCAACACGCTCGTCACGCTGGCGCTCTTGCTCATGGTGTGGAGCCTCGTCGAGAGAAAAGACGGCTCCGCCGGGTTTCGTGCCGGTGCGTTCTGGGGCCTGGCCTCCGTTCTCAAGCCCTACGGCTTCATCTTCTTGCCCTACTTCATCGTCACCAAGAACGCGAGGGCGCTCGCGGCAGGGTTCGCCGTCGTCGGCGTCGGATTCCTTCTCCCTGCTCTTTTCTACGGGCTCTCAGGCAATCTGGACCTCCACCGGGAATGGATCCAGACGTTGACCGCATCGACGCCGGCTCAGTTCGGCGTCGCCGATAACGTCTCTCTCGTCGGCGCCTTCACGAAATGGAGTGGGGACCCGTCCGCGTCCGCGAAAGCGGCGCTCGTCACGACGGCGGGCCTTGGGGTGCTCGTGCTCGTGACGCTGTTGCGAGGGCGCGGTCTGGAGAGAGCTCCAGTGCTCGAGTGCGGGCTCTTATTGATGTTGATCCCGATGATCTCGCCGATGGGGTGGGACTACCAGTTTCTCACTTCGGCTCTCGCGATAGCGCTCCTGGTCGAGCACTTTGCCGCGTTGCCCCTTCGGTGGCTGCTGGGGGTCGTTCTCGCGGTCATCGGGCTTTCGATCTATGACCTCATGGGCCGGAGCGCTTATCGCACCTTCATGGAGTGGTCCGTGCTCACCGTGTGCTTCGGCGTCGTCATCGGATATATCTCATGGTTGAGGTGGCGGAGGCTGGCTTGAAACGAGCTCCGTTCGGACGGAGTGGGTGAGGCTCAACTAAGAACCTCCTTTGACTCCACCTTCGTTGCCGCCCTACGATGCGGCGATCCGTGCTCAGAACTCTCACTCTTCTCACCCTGCTTGCGTGCCCTCGCGCGACCGTCGCGCAGCTCTCCGACTCGCTCGATCTGCCGACGCCGCTCGAGCACTATGAGAACTTCGACGCTGAGGCCTACGGCCAGACGCTTCTTCTCCAGGTCGCGGCGAAGCTCCCCGCCGAGGATCGCGCGAAGGCGCTTTCCCTGTTCACCCAGGCGAAGGCGACTGGCGAGATCGGCCTGTCGGCAGCCGAAGTGCGGGAGGCGTTGGAGTCCATCGAATGGAGAGAGTACCGACCATCCCTCTTACGATTGCTGCTCCATCGATCGCGTGCGCTCGAGGTGATCCCCTCGACGGCGAGCGAGTGGCTGCCGATGGTCCACGACGCCTTGCTGTTTTTCCTCGAAAGGCTCAGCGAAGAGCGGTTACTCGACCGGCTTGCGGAGCAAGTGCGGCTGCCGCAAGCGGCGAGTCGGGGAGAGCGAGTCCTCGCGTTCATCGAGAACACGCCCAGCCTCCAGAAGCTCGCCCAGATCCTCGCCCGGAACCCGGATATCGATTCCGATTTACGCGCTGCGCTACAAACCATGGAGAGCGGCGTGGTGTCGGTCGACTACGAGGATATCCTGGGACAGATCCGCGAGGAGATGCCGCCCGAGGTCCGAGACACCTATCACGTGCGCTTTGCGGACGAGCTCTTGGCGGAGGCGAGCGTGGGAGCCATCGTCGTTGCCGACTTCCAAGCCCCGGGTGCGGCGGAGCCGGGCCGGGCCGCGTGCAAAGTCCTCAAGCCGAAAGCGGTCGCGGCGCTCAAAGAGGACCTCGTCATCATCGACCAGATTCTCGCTTTTCTCGAGGCGAACGCGGCGTTTTACGGGCTCGGGGCGACGCCTTTGGTAGACATCTTCGAGGAGCTCAGAGAAGCGCTGTCTCGTGAGGTCCGGGTCGAGGACGAGCGGACGAATCTCATTCGCGCAGGGGCCTATTACGCGAGCGACCCGGCGATCGTGGTGCCGGCGCTCTATCCGTTCTCGACGCCGAACGTGACCTGCATGGAGTTCATCCCCGGGAGCAAGATTACGGATGCGTTCTCGGGACGTCCGTCGGATCGTGCGGCACTCGCGAAACGATTGAGCGATGCGCTCACGTTCGACGTTCTTTTTTCTCGCGAGGACGTGGCCTTGTTCCATGGGGATCCGCATGCGGGAAACGTCTTTCATGTGCCGGGTCGTGAAGACCCCTACACGATCTCGCTTATCGACTGGGGTCTCGCGGCCGAGTTCGACCGACGAGAAAGAGAAAAGCTCGTCCAGCTCATGCTGGGGCTTCGCCTGAAACACGCGAAGCGATTGGCCAATAACGTCGACGTGCTCGTCGAGTGGGATCCGCGGACCGAAGACGAACGGGATGCCATGCGGGAGCGGATGGAAGGGCTCGTCAGCAGGTCCGAGAACGCCGATATGTTCGTGCTTCTCGATGAGCTGGTCCAAGAGCTGGCGAGCGACGGATTGTCGGTGAGGTTCAACGCCGCGATCTTCATCAAGTCCCAGCTCACCATCGCGGGGATTCTCAGTGAGCTCGACCCGACCTTCGAGCAAGATGCTCACGTGATGGGTAGGATTTCTGGACAGGTGGCCCGCGAGATCCACGTCCGCTTGCTGCGCACGGTGTGGTTTCCGGCGTGGAACTCTCACAGCTATGCAAGCATGATGTCGAACGAAGACGTCAAGGACGTTCAGTTTCAGAAGATCGGACACGGGTTCAAAGTGTTTGGCAAGGCGATTTGGAGCGGCATCACTTTCGGGTGGCTCCGGGGAGGTAACGATGACGACGAAGGATGAAGGGTCTGTCTCGAGACGGCGTTTCTTGCAGGGTGTAGGCGCCTTGTCTGCGCCGACGGCGTTCACTCCCCTCCAGTCGCGAGACGGGAGGAGCGGTGGCGCCTCCGGAATCTATGAGCAGCTCGGAGTGCGCACCTTCATCAACGCTGCCGGCACGTACACCATGTTCAGCGGCTCGCTCCTTCATCCCGAAGTGCGAAAAGCGATGGATGAAGCGTCGAGAGCTTATGTGTCGATCGAGGAGCTTCAGCAGATCTGTGGAGACCGCATTGCCGCCGCCACCGGCGCCGAAGCGGCTCTGATCACGTCGGGCTGCGCCGCGGCTCTGATGCTCGCCACCGCGGCCTGCGTCGCTGGTGAGGACGAAGATGCGATCCGGCGCGTTCCGGACACCTCCGGCCTGCGCAACGAAGTGATCTTCGTGAAAGAGCACCGCTTCGGCTACGACCACGCGATCAGAAACGTCGGCGCGAAAATCGTGGAAGCGGAGACCGGAGCCGAGATTCGAGAAGCGATCGGCGAGCGCACCGCGATGTTGTTCTTCTTGAACTTCGCGAACGATCGCGGACCGGTGAGCCGGGAAGAGGTCGCCGCGATCGGTAAAGAGAAAGACATTCCGACTCTGATCGATGCTGCGGCCGATCTGCCGCCGGTGAGTAATCTGAGCGCCTATATCGAAATGGGCTACGACTTGGTGGCGTTCAGCGGCGGTAAGGCGCTTCGAGGACCTCAATGCTCTGGATTGCTCATGGGGAGAAAAGATCTCATCCGTGCCGCCTATAGAAACGGACCACCTTTCGGGAACACGATTGGGCGGATCGCGAAAGTTGGCAAAGAAGAGATCGTCGGATTGACCCGCGCGGTGGAGGTTTATCTCGCCAAAGATCATGCAGCGGAATGGGACCGCTGGGAGTCCCATGTTTCTCACATCGGCGCGGCGGTTAGCTCCATCGAGGGGGTTCGCTCGGAGCGATTCGTCCCCGAGATCGCGAATCAGGTACCGCACTTGGCGATCGAATGGGATTCGAGGGTCGTCGATTTGACGCGAGATGCTTTCGTGCGCGAGCTTCGAGAAGGGGAGCCCTCGATTGAAGTGCGTCCCAGCGATCCGGCGGAGCCTCGGCTCGAGATCGGCGTATGGATGATGGACGGGGACGAGTATCGCATCGTCGCTTCGCGGTGCGCCGACATCCTCCGCGCCTCCGCCTGAAAATGTCCGTGCAGCGCACGAAAGAGGGCATCGACGAGCTGAGCTGGCTCAGCACCGTATCTTTGCTCATCATCGCCGGCGTGGCGCTGGCTGTCGCGCTCATCTATACGCGTGCGGTGATGGTGCCGTTCGTGTTGGCCATTTTTTTCACCTACCTGGTCTCACCGCTG
The DNA here is from genome assembly GCA_029263435.1 of Acidobacteriota bacterium. GTDB lineage: Bacteria > Acidobacteriota > Vicinamibacteria > Marinacidobacterales > SMYC01 > JAJCXL01. Next base: position 4,119 of record JAJCXL010000105.1, read on the forward strand.
GTGGACGGTATGCAGACGCGGTTGCGGCTGCCGAGATGGGCCTCGATCCTGGTGGCCCTCCTCGTCGTCGTGGGCATCATGATTCTTCTCGTGATGCTGATCTCTGTCTCGGCCCGCGGGTTGTCCGATAGCTCGGACATTTATCGGGAACGCTTGTCGAGCGCCGCCGCGTGGTTGTTCTCACTCCTCGACCGGTTCAATGTCGACCTTGGCCAGGATGCACTCCTCGACGGTCTTTCTCAGCTACCGATGGGGAGCCTCGTGAGGAGTACCGCCGGCGGCGTCGTCAACTTCTTGACCAGCGGATTCCTCGTATTCGTGTTCTCGGTCTTTCTGTTATCGGGCCGTCAGCCGCACGAGACCCGGGTCGGTATCTACAAGGAGATCGACTCCAAAATTCGGCGCTACATCGTCACGAAAGTCACCACCTCATCGCTGACTGGCATCTTCGTGGGCGTTTGCCTCGGTTTGCTCGGTCTGGACCTGGCCTTTGTCTTCGGCATTCTCGCCTTCTTTCTCAACTTCATTCCGAACGTGGGCTCGCTGATCGCGGTGCTTCTGCCGTTGCCGTTGGCGCTCGTGCAGTTCGACGGTTGGGCTCGGATAGCGTTGACGCTCGCCCTTCCGGGATTGGTGCAGATCTCGGTGGGGAGCATTCTCGAGCCGAAGCTCATGGGCGAAGGCTTGGAGCTTCATCCTGTATCGATCCTGATAGCGCTCGTGTTTTGGGGTCTCATCTGGGGCGTGGTCGGCATGTTGCTCGCGGCTCCCATCACCGCGGTTCTCGCGATCGTTCTCGGACGCTTCGAGACCACCCGGCCCATCGCGGGGCTTTTGGCCGGCCGGCTGCCTGGAAGCGACGAGGCAGAGTAGAGCCGCTGAAGAAGGACCATGAAAAAGGACCAGGTCCTTTTTCGAAGCCACCGAGGCGGCCATTGGAGCTTTTTGTTTCAGGGGTTTAGGGCCTGTCGGGGTCCCCTAATAAATGGACCGGGTCTATTTTCTCGCGGGCCCTAGCTCTCTCACCGCTGCCTCGATCCGTCGGCTGACCTCCGCGGGACGGTCGCTCTCACGAAATCTCAACGCCTCACCGACATTGAGACGGACCGGACCCGGCCGCGGCCATCGATCACGAAACGACATCACTTCATAGAGCCCGTCGATGTGGATCGGAACGACCGGTATCTGGAGCTTGACGGCGAGGATGCCGACCCCGGGCTTGAAAACGCCCATCGCACCATCGCGGGTGAGCCGGCCTTCGGGAAAGATGAGAATGGAATGGCTCCGTTCGACGAGCGAGCCGGCGAAGCGAAGCGACCGCCGAGAAGAGGCGCCACCGCGCGGAAGGGGGAACGCACCCGTGAGGATGACGGCGAGCCAGAACTGCAGTCCGAAAGACGCTCGCTGTCGTAGCGTTCCACGACGCTCGAGATAGGGATCGAAGTAGCCTTGATGGATAGCCGGCGCCATCCGTTCGCGAAGCTTCCAAGGAAGCGTGGTGAGAAGCGCGAGGGTGTCCAAGTTGCTTTGATGGTTGGCGGCGAAGATGACCGGACCCTCGATGTCGGTGAAACCTCCATCCACCGTCAACGGAAGGTAGTGCCGGAATAGAGGCCGGATCACGGCTTCGCGGAAGATCGTTCGCACCGCGCGGAATAAAAGTTTGCGGCTATGACGCACGATGCCGTCGAGCGCGGAGCGTTCCCGAGGCTCGCTTTCCGAAGGGGCTCTCACGAAAGCCTCCAGCTGGTCCACGGTCTCGACGGCGGAGATTCCGGTCTCCGAGAGCTCCCGGCCCAGCTCTCGCTCGAGCGTCGTGAGGAGCTCGATACGGTCTAGGGACGAGAGCCCGAGCTCTTCGGCCAAGCGATCGTGCTCGCCCAACGCGTCTCTCGCCTTGCCGAGCTGATCGGCGAGTAGCCCGCGCGCGTCTCGCACCGATGACGGTCTCGATTCCGGGGCGTGGAGTCGTTCTTGCACCTCATGGCGCCGGATCTTCATCGTCGAGGCGGTGCGAGGGAAATCGGACTCCGGCCAGAGGGACCACTCTTTGACGCGTTGATGGGGCTCGAGCTCGCGGTTCGCCCTCGAGACCGCGAGCTCGACGTTGTCGTGCCTGTCGTCGGGGGCGGCCGCCAGCAATACCGCGTGAACCTGATCGCCGGTCTCGATCCTCCGACCCACGACCACGGCTTCTTGTATCTCGGGCTGCCGGTTCAAGACGGCCTCGATGTCGCTGGGGTGTACGTTCAAGCCGTCGGCGCCGACGATGACGTCTTTTTTTCGTCCGCGAAAATACAGGGTTCCGTCTTCGCCGATCTCGCCGATGTCTCCCGTTCGCAGCCAGGGGTCTTCCGCCGAGGGGGAAGACTTCCCGAAGATCTCGAGAGAAACGTTATCGCCTCGGACGAGGATCTCGCCGTCTTCGGCCAGCTGGATGCGTTGG
>JAJCXL010000106.1 GCA_029263435.1 Acidobacteriota bacterium
CGAGAAAATCCGATTTGGCGCGGGTGGCCGACTCCGCTTCGTCTCTCGCGCGGGCCAATCCGTCACGAGCGGTACGGGTCGTCTCGATCTGCTCCTTCAGATCGGAGTAGAGAAGGCGGAGCTTTCTAGTCATCCTGTTGAAGCTGTCCGCGAGGACTCCGAGCTCGTCATCGGTCGACACCTCGGCCTCGACGGAAAAATCTCCCGCCGCCACCCGGCTCGCGGCGACGGATAACGAGACCACGGGTCGCGCGATCTGCTCGGCGACGAATCGAACCCCGAAGGTCAGCAAGATCATCGAGAGGAGGCCCACGCTCAAGATCGTGAGAGTCAGCTCGCGGGCCGGAGCGAAAGCCTCCGCTTGCTCCATCTCCACGATGAGACCCAGCTCGCGCTCGGCGATCCAAGCATAGGCACCGATCACCGGGACATCGATGTAGTTCCGATAACCACCGACGCCGTTATGACCGCTGACGGCCCGGTCAATCCCTTCACTGTGGACCCCGCGACGATGCTCTGCCCGTCCGAATCTATCCGCGCTGACGAAGTCATTGAACGCGCTGACCAAGTAGCTCTCTGACGACTCACCGAGCTCCGTTCTGGCGGCTAGCATGTGCTCTAGCCGTTCGAGGTTCAAATGGCCGGCGAGCACACCGAGGGTTTCTCCCGCATCGGTACGTATCGGCGTCGCGATGGTAACGGTGGGCCGGCTCGTGGTGGGCGAGGCGTATACGTTCTGAATGAACGTCTCCGTTTTGCCTCGAGTGAAGAACAGCGAGTCTACGTAATACTCTCCCAATCGTGCCGGTGAGGTCGATGCGACGACTTCGCCGCCCACTGGCAGCAATAGCAACAGCTCCTCGAAATCCGAGTGGGCCGCCGCCTGCCGAAGGAACGCATTCGCGGAGCGCACGCTCATGTCACGTTCATGGATGGCTTGAGGCCCTTGGGTGAGCGATTGCACGTGTTGGGCTATCGCGGGCACGGTCGAGAGAAAACGCAAGGACCGCTCCTGCTCCATGACCCAACGGTTGAGCACCTCTTTGTTTCCCGCCACCACCGTGGTCAATCGCTCGAACATGAGCGTTTGTAGCGTTTGGCGGGAGCGAAAGAAGGCAACCGTCGAGACGAGAGCGAGCGTCGCCAGTGAGATGGTGAGGAAGGAGAAGACTAAGCGTCCTCGAAGGGTTCGCCCGCCTGTTTCCGACCGAGCGCCAATGCTCGGCTCGGAGACCGGAGTCGACCGAGGGCCAGTGCTCGGCTCGGAGACCGGAGTCGTCATTCCGTGAGTTGAGTCCGCGGACCCACGAGGCGTTGGAGCACCGGCTTTCCGCCGTCGATGCGGCAAATGACGGCTGTTCGTTTCGGGTCTCCGCCGCCGTCGAACTCGAGGGTCCCGGAGACTCCGTCGAACCTGCCGAGCTCGGTGAGCCCCTGTCGGATGGACTCGGCGGAGAGAACCTCCTGCCCCTCGACCGCTTTTCGCAATACGCCGAACGCGTCATAGGTGATCGCCGCCGTGGATCCCGGAGTCTCGCCATACGTATCCCGGAAGAGCCTGACGAAGCTTCGCGTCTGAACGGTCGCTAGGTCCTCGTGCCACTGATGCGTGACATAGGCTCCTTGCGAGGCTTCGAGCTCTCCTAGAATCTGAATGTCCCAAGTGTCTCCGCCAAGCAGCGTGACGTCGAGTGATGCCTTCTTCGCTTGCTTGATCTGCTCCTTCACGGTGGGAGTCCAGTTCGGAAGCCACAGCACTTCGGCCCCGGAAACGGAGATACGGTGAAGCGCGTCGCCGAACTCGGTGTCTTCGTCGCTGGTATATTCCTCTGATGCGACGACCTCGCCTCCGACCCGCGTGAACTCGTTCCGGAAAGAGTCCGCGAGATTTCGACTGTACTTGCTGGAGACGTTGAACAGGATCGCGGCACGGCGGGCGTCGAGCTCGTCGAAGGCGAAGCGCGCCATGGCCTGGGATTGGACTTCGTCCAGAAACGCGAGCCGGAACACGTAGCGCTTGTCCTGCGTCGTCAAGGGGCTCGACGACATCGGGCTGATCATGGGAACTTTCGCGTTCTCCGCGAGCAGAGCGACGGGGACGGCGTGTCGACTGAATTGCGGGCCGATCAGGATATCGACTTCGTCCTGATTGATGAGTGCTCGCGCCGCGGTCGAGGCCGCGTCGGGACGATCCTCGAAGTCTTTGAATACCAGCGTGACCCGGTGCGCCTGCCCGCCGATGGCGATCCCTCCGGACGCGTTGATCTGGCGCGCGGCGAGCTGCGCGGCGTACATCGTGGGGCGGCCCGACGTGCGAGCGAACTCGTTCGTGAAGTTCGCGAGCACTCCGACTCTTATCTCTGGTGCATCTCCTCTGACCCCGGAGCACGCGGGAAACAGCGCGGCGATGGTGGACGCGATGAGCGTGGCGAGAACGACTTGGATCGAAGGTTTCATCATAGACTCATCGGCCGTTCGCGGCTCCGCTTTACAAGCGCGAACAAAATCTCCGACGTCCGAGCGAACATTCTCGGAGTGCCGCGGTGACACCGGAGTGCCACTCTGTTGTAAGCTCAGGCGTTTTGAATCCTGGAGGAGAAACGTGTTCAAGTTTTCGGCGATAGTGAGTCTCGTCGCTCTAGCATCAGCTTCCTGTGGTGGGGCACCCGAGCCCACCCCCGCGCCGCCCGCACCGGAGGTCAGCGTAGCCACCCCGGAGCAGCGTGACGTCATGGGCTTCGAGGAGTTCACCGGCAGGACGGAGGCGATAGAGTTCGCCGAGATCCGGGCTCGGGTGCCGGGGACGCTCGAGCGCCAAGAGTTCAAAGCCAGCGCGCTCGTGAAGAAGGGACAGCTCCTCTTCGTCATCGAGCAAGCGCCCTATCTTGCCCGACGCAACGGGGCCTCGGCGGACGTTCAGACCTGGGAGGCTGAGCTCGCTCGTGCGAAGTCGGACCTCTCGCGGCTGGAGCAAGCGATCCGCACGAACGCGGTCAGTCAGCAGGAAGTCGACCGGGCCCGAGCCGACGTGCAACAAGCCGAGGCGAACTTGTTGGGCTCCCACGCGTCGCTCGAGCAGGCCGAGCTCGATTTGAGCTACACGGAGGTGCGTTCGCCTATTGCGGGGATCGTGAGTCGACGTCTGGTCGACATAGGAAATCTCGTCGGCTCGGG
>JAJCXL010000107.1 GCA_029263435.1 Acidobacteriota bacterium
CGGAGCCCAAGTCCCGATTCAAGCGGGCGGGCGCGTGACGGGCCGGGAGGGGCGTTATTCGCTCGGCGTTTTGAACATGCAGACGAAGGGCATCCAGGATCTCGGGATCGAAGCGACCAATTTTTCCGTCATTCGCGTCAAGCGAAACATCTTGCGCCGGAGTGCGATTGGCGTGATTGCGACTCATCGGAACAGGTTGTCCGAGTTCGCGGGCTCGAACACGCTCTACGGCGCGGACGCGCAGTTCTCCTTCTTCGAGAATCTCAACATGAACGCGTTCTACGCCGCGACGGATACGCGGGGGCTCACTGGCCAACAGGACACCTACCAGGCCCGGGTCAACTACGGAAGCGATCGCTACGGATTCAGTGTCTCGCATCTCAAGATCGGCGACGATTTCAACCCGGAGATCGGATTCGTTCGACGCGATGACATCAAGAAGACTTCAGGTCGGCTTCGGTTCTCGCCGCGCCCGCGCTCGATCGATTCCGTTCGCAAGTTCACCGTCTCGGCGAACTTCGACTACTTCGAGGACTTGGCCGGCCAAGTGGCGACCCGTGAGGTCGAGACGGAGTTTCGCACCGACCTCGAGAACGGGGACTCCTTCGAGATCAACTTCAGCCGCAGCTTCGAGTATCTCTTCGAGGACTTCGAGATCTCGGATGGCGTGACCCTGCCGGTGGGCGGCTACAACTTCGACCGCGTGCGAGGGAACTATCGGATGGGGCCGCAGCGGAAGTTCACTGGTTGGCTCAACGCTTCCACCGGGGGCTTTTTCAATGGCACCCGTTCCGAGATCGGATATTTCGGACGCGTCGAGCTCACCCCGACGTTCTCCCTGGAGCCGAATATTTCGCAGAACTGGGTCGACCTCGAGCAAGGCGCGTTTACGACGACACTTCTTCGACTCCGCTCGACCTATGCGATCTCGGCGCGCTCTTTCGTGGGCGCGCTCATCCAATACAACACGTCGAATAGCACGCTATCGACCAACATTCGCTACCGGTGGGAGTATCAGCCGGGGAGCGACCTCTTCGTCGTCTATACCGACGGACGCGAGACGGACTTGATCGACACCATGCCGAGCTTGCGCAACCAGAGCTTCATCATCAAGTTCACGCGACTATTTCGATTCTGAGCTGCCCGTGAGAATAGGACTGGAGCGCCCCGCCCGCCTAGTCTCCTTGCTGCTCGCCGCGACGGCAGCGATGGCGAGCATTACCGCCGGTGCCGTGAGCGATGATGACGGAGCCCTGAGCGCCGACGAGCTCAATCTCATGATTGATGGCCCGCCCGCGCCGGAAGCGCCGGAGACGATCACGCGTGACGAGGGCGGTAAAGCGACCCTGCGCGCCATTCGGCTCGACGAGCCACTCCAGATCGACGGCAAGTTGGACGATGGCGTTTACGGGCGGGTCGACGCGATTGAAGGCTTTCTCCAGCAAGAACCCGTCGAGGGCGACCCCACCAGCGAGCGCACCGAGGTGTGGATTTTCTATGACCAGACCAACGTCTACATCTCGGCCCGGCTGACGGACTCTCATCCTGAGAGGATGGTCGCGAACGAGATGCGGCGGGACAATCGCAACATCTGGTCCCAGAACGAAAGTTTTTCGGTCATTCTCGACACCTTCTACGATCGTCGTAATGGATTTCTGTTTCGCACGAATCCACTCGGTGCTTTGTTCGACGCGCAGGTGACGGACGAAAAAAACGTCAACGAGGATTGGAACACCGTGTGGGCGGTGAAGACGGCGAGGCTCGACACCGGTTGGACGCTCGAGATGGCGCTGCCGTTCAAGTCGCTTCGATTCGGCTCGACGGGCGCTCAGGTGTGGGGTATCAACTTTCAACGGCTCATCAAGTGGAAGAACGAGCGTACCCATCTGACCCAGATTCCGGCCGCTTTCGATCGGCAAGGCTTGCTCCGGCTTTCTTTCGCCGCGGCGCTCGTCGGGGTCGAGACGCCGACCCGCGCGACTCGGTTGGAAGTCAAGCCGTATGCGACCGCGTCGCTCGCGACCAATCTTAACGCCGAGCCCGCCTTCGATAACCAGGGCGACGGTGACGCCGGCTTCGACGTGAAATATGGGCTGACCAAAGGACTCACGTTCGATTTCACGTACAACACGGATTTCGCGCAAGTCGAAGACGATGAAGCGCAAGTGAACTTGACGCGCTTCAGTTTGTTCTTCCCGGAAAAACGCGAGTTCTTTCTCGAAGGTCAGGGCATCTTCAACTTCGGGGGGCGTGACAACAGCGCGTTCGGATTCGACGGACCGTCCGACATGCCGGTCATGTTCTTCAGCCGGCGGATTGGCCTCAGCTCCGACGGCGCAGTGCCGATCCAAGCCGGTGGCCGGGTCACTGGACGGGCCGGCGCCTATAGCATCGGGCTGCTCAATATCTCAGCGGATGCCGTGCCCGCATTCAACACACCCGGGACGAATTTTTCGGTCGTGCGGCTCAAGCGCGATATCTTTCGCCGGAGCAATATCGGCCTCATCGGCACGTTCCGGGATCAGAACACGGATGCTACCGGCGCGAATGCTGCGTTCGGCGTGGACGGCAATTTTACCTTCTACGGAAACTTGGACGTCAACACCTACTACGCACAGACGGACACTCCGGGGTTCGACCGGAACGACGCGAGCTATCGCGGCTCGGTGAAGTGGGACGCGGATTTGTTCGGCTTCCAGGCCGAGCACCTCGTCATCGACCCTGATTTCAATCCCGATGCCGGTTTCGTGCGACGAGACAACATCCGCAAGTCGGCCGGCGGGATACGCAAGAGTATTCGCCCCACCTGGTTCGAGCCCGTGCGCAAGTGGGACTTCGAAGCCAAGTACGACTACTACGAGACCGCCGGAACGGGCTTCGTCGAGACCAAGACCTTCGAGCTCGAGTCGAGGGCCCGCCTCGAGAGCGGCGACTTCGTCAACTTCACCTATAGCAATAATTTCGAAGGCTTGTTCGAAGCGTTCGAGATCTCGGACGGCATTTTCATTCCGGTGGGGAACTACCAGTTCAACCGGGTGAGGGGCGGTGTTTGGTTCGGAGGCCACCGTAAACTCTCCGGCTGGGTCGGTGCCGAGCTCGGAAGCTTTTTTGGAGGCAACCGCAAAGAGCTGACCTATCGAGGCCGGGTCGAGGTCACGCCCCAGATCTCGCTCGAGCCGAATTTCGCCATCAACTGGATCGATTTGCCGCAAGGCTCGTTTCAGACGAACCTCATCACGCTTCGAGGCACCTACACGGTCTCTCCGAGAACGTTCGTCGGCGCGCTCGTGCAATACAACTCGGACGCGGGCACGCTATCGACGAATATCCGATTTCGATGGGAGTATCAACCGGGTAGCGACTTGTTCTTCGTCTACAGCGATGGGCGCGACACGTCGGTGGCCGACCGATTCTCCATGCTCGAGAATCGAAGCCTGGTGGTGAAGTTCACCCGGCTGTTCCGATTCTGACGCCTGCCGGCGTCATCGCGCAGCGCCTCCGTGCCTCCTCATGTCACCCGCCATAGGTTAGACTCTCGTCTCGTCGAAAATGCCGAAAAAGCGTGTCTCCATCCTCTACGAGATCTGGTGGCCCGAGGAACCCGACGAGAAGGCGTCGCCGCCGGGAATGATCTTCGACCCGAAGTTGGGTGAGAAGAGAGACGCCCCTCCGGACGTTCACGAAGAAGTCTTCTCCGCGTTGACGCGGCTCGGCTTCGCACCGCAGTTCTCGATCCTGGAAGGCGACAAGCAGAGCCTTCTCCGCTTCGTCCGCCGTGGAACTTCGCTCGTCTTCAACCTGACGGAATCCTACGCGGGCGACGACACCAAAGATTTTCACGTCGCGGCTTTGCTGGAGCTCATCGGAGTGCCTTTTACCGGCTCGGATGCCCGCGCGCTCCATCTGGGGCAAGACAAGATCCTGGCGAAGAAGCTCCTCGTGCATCAAGGTATTCCGACGCCTGCGTTCTTCGCCGTCGAGCCCGGTCAAAGGCGGTTGCCTCGCGCGCTCGCCTTTCCACTCATCGTCAAGCCTTCTCGAGAGGACGGCTCGATTGGTATCGACACCGGCTCGGTGGTACGGGATGAGGGCTCGTTGAGAAAACGCATCCGCTTCGTTCATGAGACCTTCGAAGGCCCGGCTTTGGTCGAGCAATTCGTGGAGGGTCGCGAGCTCTATGCGGCTATCGTCGGAAACGATCCTCCTGAAGCGTTGCCACTGGTCGAGCTCGACCTCTCTCGAGTGCCTCCCGGGGTACCGCGGATCGCAGGCACGGAGGTCAAATGGTGGACGAGCTCGGCTATCTATAGAGCGACGCCTCCGGTCTATCCGAAGGGGCTGTCGCGCGCGCTCACCCGAAAAGTGCAAGCCGTCGCGCTCGCGGCCTATCGAGCGCTCGGGTTGCGCGACTATGGTCGCGTCGATGTAAGGCTTTCGAACGACGGCACCCCTTACGTATTGGAGGTGAATCCGAACCCGTGGCTATCCTCCGGCTGTGAGTTCTTCATGGCGTGGCAGAAGAAAGGCCGGAGCTATGACGCGCTCATCGCGCGTCTGGTGGAGCTGGCCCTTGCGCGTGCACGTTAGCCGCTAGCGCGTTAACGTGTAACAGCCGGGGTGACGCTAGTAACGAGGGACGTCAGGATCGATCCGTACGGACCAAGCCTCGATACCGCCGGCCATGCTCTTTACGTTCGTGAAGCCTTTTTGTGCGAAGAAGTGGACTGCGTGAAGGCTGCGAACGCCACTGTGGCAGTAAAAGACGATCGCCGTGTCTTTCTCCCAATCGCTCGTCATCTCATCGACGAGCTCTTTGGACGCCAGCGTCGCGCCTTCGATGCGGGCGGTGTTCCACTCGTCCTCCCCGCGGACGTCGATGAGTCGGATGGTTCCGGCTGTGAGTGCCTCGTGCACTTCTTCCGGCGTAGTCTCCACTAGGCTCCCTCCTATTTGCAGGGAGTTTATCTTAGTTTCCGACCGGCCGCCTGCGGCGTCGTTGTGCTGAGCGGATCTACCAGATCCAGACTTTTACTTCTTCGTCCTTGGTCTTGACGTGCACCAGGTCCCGAGTCGAAATCGAGGAGAGCGCAGCGAGCACATCCCGGGTCTCCAGCTTTCCGCCGTCGAAGCTGTCGAGCACATCCGCGACCGCGCTCAGCGGAACCTTCACACAAACCGTTTCGTCCTCACCGTCAACGGAGATCTCGATGAGGTCTCCGACTTTCTCCACCAGGACGTGCTCGGAGCGGTCACGCACCTCGACGAGCACCCCGTCGGGTGCGTCCATGAGCTCGTCGATGATCGAGATCGCGAGGGCGTGATACTCGGCGATTTCCGGCACGTTGACTTGTCTGGCTTCGCTCGGCGCGAAAGCGAGTGCCGCTCTCGCCGCAAACAGCGGTACCGGTACGAGGATCCGCGGCCCGTCGGCCTGTTGGACATCGACCACGACGCAGCTCGAGCTCATGAGCAGACCGATGAGGAGCACCGGGATGGATAGGAGAGCGATAGCGGCTGTCTTCAACATCGGGTCAGTCCTTCTCGTCGATCCACACGCGGACGCTGGACTCTCCATCGTCGACGCGGACGATATCGCCCCGCTGTGAGGACAGCTGACGGATGGCCTCTTTGATGTTCAACTCCTCGCCCTCTCCGGAGAACAAAGCGTCGACGACTTTGATGGGGACCTCGACGTGTACTTGATCCGCCTTCCCGTCTGCGTCGCCGCGGTCTTCCACATCGATGCGAATGAAGTCACCTTGGCGTCGGATCTTGACGTTCTCGTCGTCGCCTTCGACCGAGACGAACTCTGCGTCGCCGGCGTTTCGGAGCTCCTCCCACATACGACGTAAATCGTCGATCTCCAGATCATGGTCGATATGGCCGAGATGGAGCTGACCGTCTTCGATGATCTTGTGAGGCGCGGCTTCGAGCGCTACCTGGACCACCGAGAGCGGTAGGTTGACGCTGACATGTGAATCGCCGTCGCCGCGCTCATCGACCTCGACGTGAATCCATGGACTCTGAGCGAAAGCCGAGGTGGCTAACAAAAAAGTGACCGCCGCGGCCGTGAGAATCCTGAGTGCTCGCTTCATGTGATGTTTCCTCCAACGTGAACTACTTACGTCATACGCGGGCCTCGTTCGCGAGGTTCAAACTAATTCGAAGCACCCCCGCAACTAGCTACGAAAGAAACGGTTAACCAACATGCTAAGATCGCCTTCGTGGCGCGAAAAAGACGACGCTCCATCTTGTATCTGCCCGGCTCGTCCGAGCGCATGATGGCAAAAGCAGGCACTCGCGGGGCGGACGTGTTGGTGCTCGACCTGGAAGACGGAGTCCATCCCGATGAGAAGACGAACGCTCGCGCAAGGCTCCGGGGATGTCTAGACCGCTACGATTGGGGCGGCTCTGAAGTCTTCATTCGCGCGAACGGTCTCGACACACCTTGGGGGCGAGACGACGTCGCGATGGTAGCCGAGCTCCGACCGCAAGGGGCGATCTTGCCCAAGGCGAGCGCTACGGCGGAAGTGAACGAAGTGTCCGAAAGCCTCGGGGCCGAGGTGCCTCTGTTCTTGATGATCGAGACCGCTGCCGGGCTCCTCGAGGCGTCAGCGCTCGCGCGGCTCGGTCACGTCGCGGGGCTGTTGTTCGGTGCTGCCGATTTTCGTGAAGACGTCCGAGCGGCGCCCCTTCCTGAAGAGCGCGAGATCCTCTATGCCCGTTCGCATCTCGTCGCCTCTGCCCGCGCTGCCGGCGTCGAGGTCTTCGACACCCCTTGGTTCGATTTCGAGGATCGCGAAGGGTTGGAGCGAAGCACTCGTGAAGCGCGCCGGCTCGGCTTCGACGGGAAGACCGCGATTCATCCGAGCCAAGTCCGAGCCATCAACGACGCGTTCTCACCGACCCCGGAAGAGATCGCTCGGGCTCGACGCATCGTCGAGGTGATGGAGAGTGCTCTCGAGCAGGGTCGGAGCGTCGCGTCGATGGACGGGGAGCTGGTCGAAGAGCTCCACCTGCGAGGCGCTCGTCGCGTCCTCGAACAGGCAGGAGCGAAACCTACCTAGCGGTCCGATAAAGACGTGGTCAGCTCTAGGATTTGCATGGCGAGCTCCGTCACGTCGAGGCTTCCGCCGGTGACGTTACTAAGCACGACGACGCCCTTGTCGCTCGCCCTGTCGAAGTAGGCGCCCGCGCGATAGCCCGCGACCGA
>JAJCXL010000108.1 GCA_029263435.1 Acidobacteriota bacterium
ACGCGCCCATTCGATCTGCTCTTCCGCTTCCGACATCGCCGTATTATATTCGTCGCGTGACGAGCCTTTGCTTTCTCATCCTGAGCGCCGCCGTGGCGCAAGCGCCCATCGCCGTTCAAGGAGCCGTCGATAGCGAGCTTCTACCTTTGATCGAAGCTCTCGGGCACCCAGAACCGAGAGACATTCACGGGTTTCGATTCTGGAGCGGTACCATCGATGGCCAAGCGGTCGTCGTGAGCCGCACCGAAGTGGGGATGGTGCACGCCGCCGTCGCGACGACGCTATTGATTCAGGAGTACCAGCCCGGCGTCATTATCAATCAAGGGACCGCGGGAGCGGTCGATCCGAAATTGGTGCCCGGCGATATCGTGCTCGGGAAAGAAAGTGCGCCGTTCGGTGCGTTTCGCACCCCGGCCAAGAAAGCGGGAGAAGGCGTCGACGTCGACGCGTGGGAGCCTCTGCCTCGTCTGCTACGGGAGAACGGCGACCGGGTTCGCTATGAAAGCTTCGTGGCCGACGAGAGCTTGTTGCGTATCGCCGCGCGCGTCCCCTACGAGGGAGGGCGTCTCGTCCAGGGTGTCGTAGGCTCCGCGGACCAGTGGAATCGCGAGGTGGACAAGCTCTTGTGGGCCCATCGCACCTACGGCATCTCGAGCGAGGACATGGAGAGTGCGGCCGCGCATCAAGTCGCCCACATCTATGGAGTCCCGTTTCTCGCGGTGCGCATCATCTCGAACTCGGAGCACAACGACCCGGAGTTTCGCCGCGAGTTAGGGGCGGACGGCGCCAAGTTCGCCGTGGATCTCGTCCGAGCGCTCGCGCCCTGAGCGCGTCCTAACGGGAAAGCCAGGTCGCCGCGGGGGTCAGAAGGAACTCTTCGATCGGGATACCGTCTGCGCCGACGAGTAGCTTTCTGGCGCCTGGGTGGATCTCGCCAAACTTGGCTAGACCCGGAAGACGTTCGATGCGGCGCCCGCTCTTGACTTCGATCGCAACGAGCTTTCTGCCCCGGGCGAGGACGAAGTCCACCTCCCAATTACGGTCGCGCCAGTAGAATAGGTTGACCGGTGTACCCACCGTTTCGTTCACGAGATGCGCGCCAATCGCGGTCTCGACCACCCGGCCCCAGAGCTCCCGGTCTCTTCGCGCACGGCCGAAATCGAGATCGGACGTGGCTGCCATCAACGCGGTGTTGAGCACCTGCAGTTTCGGGCTCGAGCCCCTTTGCCTGACCGCGTTGCCGGCGAACTTGGAGAGCCCCGCCATCAGACCAGCGCCCGCGAGGAGGTCCAGGTAGTGGGCAAGCGTCGTTGTATTGCCGGCATCGGTGAGCTGCCCGAGCATTTTGTTGTACGAGAGAATTTGTCCCGAGAAGCGACATCCTAATAGGAATAGTTGGCGAAGCAAAGCAGGCTTGTCGACACGCGAGAGGAGCAAAACGTCGCGAGACAGAGTGGTCTCGATCAGGCTATCGACAATGTAGCTTCGCCAGCGCTGCTGATTTCGAATCAGAGCTGCTGCGCCCGGGTACGCGCCGAAATAGATGTACTTCTCCACATCCCATCCGAAGGCGTCGCGCATCTCCGTGTAAGACCAATGCGGTACCCGCAGGACTTCGAACCGGCCCGCCAAGCTCTCGGTCAGCCCCCGTTCGACGAGAAGGGGCGCAGAGCCAAGAAGGAGAACCTTGACAGGGAGGGATTGGCGTGTGTCCTCGTCCCAAAGCCGCTTCACCACCTCCGACCATCCCGGGATTTTCTGGATCTCGTCCAGGGTCAAGAGCACGCTCTTGCGCCGCCCGGTGCGTGATTGCATCCGAGCACGTTCCCACTGAGCCTCGATCCAGGCCGTGTCCTTCAGCGTTGGCTCGTCAGCGGAGGCGTAGTGCGACGCACAGCTCAACTCATCCACGAGCTGGACCGCGAGGGTCGTCTTGCCGACTTGACGGGGGCCCGCCAGCACCTGAATGAAGCGCCGAGGCCCGCGGAAGCGCGCGGAGAGGGTGCGATGGAGTCCCGGTCGGTGAAATCTACGATTTACCATTTACTCAATACACTGAGTAATTTTACTCAATGCCTCGAGTAAATCAACGAGCCGCCCACGCATCAACGGGCTGGCGATACGGTCAGTAACCCTTTTCTCGCAGCCCGGTCGCTAGAGCTCGACGGCCTCCACGTAGGTCCGGCCAAATGGGTCGGTCGCTTCGATCGTAACGCGTCGGGCGGCCGCGGTGGGGCGCGCGTGAAAGATATGGTCGGTGAGGATGGGCTCGACCCAGTCGCCTCTCTCCGAGGGCTTGTCCTCGCCGCGATAGAGCTCGACCGCCACCGGATCGAGGCCCCTGCCGCGAGACATTTCGCCTCTCCGCTCGCCGTCTTGGATCCAGGAGACCCGCCAACCCGGATCCCAATTCCAGACGTTCGCGAACACGCTCTTCGTTTCTCCGTCGGTCGCGGTCGAGACGTAGGCACGAAACTGCTTCTCGGCGGGTAGACCGGTTCCTCGAAGTTGCCACGAAAACTCGTGGCCCTGGACTTCGAAGACGTGAAACCCGTTGGGGGTGCCGTCCCAACAGATGGGACCCGTCCACCACGCGCCGCACACGGTGCCGAGTACGTGCTCATGAACGTCGCCATGGAACACGTGCTCGTTCTCATGAGTGTGCGCGCTCATCAATCGGGCGTCGAAGGGCTCCAGTAGATCGAGCAAGCGATCGCGGTTCGTCACTTGAGCTTCGTTCGGAGCAATCTTCCCTCCGATGCGCTCGGATACGGTGCTCGAAAAAGGCACGTGCGCGAAGACGACGACAGGCGCTCCCCGTTCGACATGTGCGAGGTCCGATGCCAGCCAGTCGAGCTGGTGCTCCGAGATAAACCCGATATAGCCGTTGCCGATCCAAAACACGTCGTTGAGCACGACGTAATGAACGGCGCCGCGGTTGAACGAGTAATAGATCGGTCCGAAGTGCTCTTCATAGGCGAGCGTCCCCCGGAAGGAGCCCCGCGCGGCGTCCAAGTCGTGATTGCCGAGCACCTGAAAAAAAGGTACCCCCGTCCGCTTCACCGCTTCGTCGTATTCCGGGAAGAGCTCGAGAGCGTCGTCGACCAGATCACCGAGCGTGACCCCGAACGCGAAAGTCTCTCCGGCGGTTTGCTCCGCGATCCGCGTCGTCGCCTCATGCAACAGGCGGGCGTGAGCCGGATTCGCGATCTGGGTGTCTCCGAAAGCGAGGAAACGGTGTCGTTCTCCGTCGTCGGCGGCCACGGTGAGGGTGAAGGAGACGCTCGTTTCGCCGCGAGCGTCGAAACGCAAGGGCGCGTAAAACCGTTCCGGCAGCTCGAACCCCCGCGGCGTCGAAACGAAAGCGAACCGCTGGCGGGTGTCGCTGGCGAGCGTGAAGTCTCCTGCCGAGCCAGTCGCGACCGAGGACACGCCGTCCGAGACGACGACCCCTCGCAAGCCACGTCCGTCTCGAGCCGAAGTAACCCGTCCACGGATCCGGCCCGGGGCCAACGGAGCGGCCAACGCGGGCAGCGCCGCGCTGGAGCGTAGGAATTGGCGACGCCGCATCAGGCGTGCGCGCTCGGCTCGGGAGGAATGCCTCCGAACACGTCGACCGGTGGCG
>JAJCXL010000109.1 GCA_029263435.1 Acidobacteriota bacterium
CGGCTCGACGCGAGCAAGATCCGCCTGGATGACGTCTCGGTCTCGACCGTCATCGACACGCCCGGCGCGAAGACGGCGGTAGACGTCGTCGACGTCAGTGCCGACACCATCGGATTGCTCTATGTCGACGGTGTGCTCAAAGAAGAGCTCGGGCCTGGACGCTACGGCTTCTGGAAAGGAGTCGGCAAGGTCGAGGTGCGAATGGTGGAGCTTCGCGAGCAAGTGCTGGATGTCTCCGGTCAGGAGATCATGACCGCGGACAAGGTGACCCTTCGCTTGAACGCGCTGTTGACCTACCGAGTGAAAGAGCCGGAGCGGAGCGTTCGAACGGTGACGGATGCGACGCAGATGGCTTATCGTGAGGTGCAGCTCGCCCTGCGGGCGGTGATCGGAACCAAATCTCTCGACTCTCTCTTGGACGAGAAGGACCAGGTGCCGATCGAGCTCGCGGAGTTGATCGAGCCCCGTCTCACTTCGGTGGGTTTGGAGCTCGTCGCGGTCGGCATCCGGGACATCATCCTACCCGGTGAGATGAAAGTGCTGTTGAACCGGGTCACGGAGGCGAAGAAAGCTTCGGAGGCCAACTTGATCACTCGGCGTGAGGAAACGGCCGCGATTCGCTCGCAGCTGAACGCCGCGCGATTGCTCGAGTCCAACCCGACGCTGATGCGTCTCAGGGAGCTCGAAGTGCTGGAGAAGGTTACGGATAAAGCCAACCTCAGCGTCGTGCTCGCAGATGGCGGCTTGGCCGACAGAGTGGTCAAGCTCTTGTGACGACGTGGTGGCGGTTTCGCGCCGCCACCACGTCTGTTCCAACTCGCGCCCGCTCGTTTAGCGGGCCCCCAGTAACACCTTCTCGAACAGCTCTAACGCTTCGGGCCGGCCCGATTGCCCGAGCCAAAAGAAGGCTCTTTCTCTCACTTCGAGCGAAGGGTGCGTTTCCGCGACGTCTATCAATAGAGGGACACCCTCTTCGGGCGGAAGCTGCGCCAACGCGAACACCGCACGCTTCTTGATATCGACCTCCGGATCGTGGGTCACCGCGTGCGCGATGGCTCCCGCGGCCTCCCGGCCGGCTCGTTGTGCGAGCCAAAAAAGCGCCTCACCACGGACCTTGGCCCGGTGGTCCTTGGCGAGGGCGATTAGCTGTCGAAGCGCGTCCGGCCCGCCGTGCTCTGCGACGGCGTGCAAGGCTCGTCCCAGTAGCTTTCGCTCTTCCGCGGTCTGAATGAGTCCGGTGAGGAATGAAAGACTCGCCTCGGGCTCGATCCCCTCGAGCCAGAAGACGGGTACGCCCGACGTCGACAGCGCGCAGCCGGTGCCCAGCGCACGGACTGTGTCGACTTGACCCTGGTGGATTCTATAGAGGATGAAACGGCTCGTGCTTCCAGCTCCCCGATGTTGGCGCTGTTCGGAAGCGCCGCGACGCTCGAGCGCGACCACGCCGTCGCACGAAGAGCTCGAGTGGGTCGCCCCCTCGGTCTCATAGCCTACCCACCCGGTCTCGGTGACCGATGAAATGACCCGCTCGATCTCGGTCCCCCGTGGCTGGTAGTGAAGCTCGCCGTCCACGAGGCGAGGCTCGCCGGTTTGCCCGAGCAGTAGCAGCAGCAAAGCCGTCGCGCTCATCGTTTCAGAATCTCGATCATGTAGTCTTTCGCTTCCGGCTCGTCCATCAGGGAGAGCCAGTGCACCGCTTGCTTTTTTCTGGCGGCATCGGTCTCAGCTCGTGCGATCTCGACGAGCTCCCCGGCCGCGTCCTGGATGAAAAGAGCATGCAACACTCTGGTTCTCAGATCGCCGGGAGTGCTCGCCGTGCGGTAGATCTCGAGTAGCCGCGGCCTCGCGTCCTCTCCCGTCAAGCCAAGGCTGTGAATAGCAGCCTCCCGGAGCTCGAGCGACGCCGTTTCATCACGAGCGACGCTCGAGAGCTTCTCGTCAGCATCGGCTAAGAACAGGGCGTGCAGAATCCTCTTCTTCAAAGCGTCGGAGTCGGTCTCTTGGTACAAGCTCCAGAGCTCCTCTTCTGCATCTTGGGTACCCAGCAGGCGAACCGCGCTTTGTCTGAGCTCCTCGGACTCGCTCGGGTTTCGAGCGACGGCCAGAAGCCGTTCGGTGTCGCCCCCCACCATGAACCCTTGCAAGATACGCCGCCGCACCGATTCCGAAGTCTCGGCTTGATACAACGTCCATAGCTCATCGGACGCGCTCATCGTACCGAGGAGCCGAATGGCTTCCCCCCGGAGCTCGTCATCCGGCTCCGTACGGGCCACATCGAGGAGCCGCGCCCGCTCTCCGGCAATCATGAAGCTTTGGAGAATGACGCGCCGAGACTCGACATCCGACATCGAGCCATAGAGCTCGCTGAGAAGGGCCAAGCTGCGCTCGCTCTTGTGCACGCCCATGTATCGAAGCGCTTTTCGGCGAAGCTCCGGGGCGTTCGTGTCCCTGGCTGTCTCCGCGAGGAGCTCGAAGCCTTCATCGTTCCCGCTTTGGGCGAGGACGAACAGCGCGCGCTCTTTGAGACGATTCTCCTGAGCTCCGGAGAGAACTTCCCGAAGAATCGGAAGTGCCTGCTCCGGCGCGGTGTGGACGAGGGCGTTCAAAGCGATGAGCTTGAGCTCGAAATCCTCATCCTGCCCCCGCGGGTTGCCACCCCCGAGCTCGGCCGCGAGCACGCGGGCATCGTCGCGCCAGTCGCTTTCCGGATGTTGGTCATGAAGCACTGCCACCAGGTCGAGCGCGCGTTCCGCGTCACCCAACTTCTGGTAGGCATAGGCCTGCCAGTAGAGTGCCGCATCGGCATTGGGCTCGCTCTCGGCGATCTGAGAGAACGCGTCCGCAGCGGCTTGCCACTCCCCGCGGT
>JAJCXL010000110.1 GCA_029263435.1 Acidobacteriota bacterium
CATCTGGTCGAGCCTCTCGGAGTCTCTCTCGATGAAAAGCGCGTCAGACGCGCCGGCCTCGACTACTGGTCCCAGGTCCCTTTGACCCGATGGAAGAATTGGGAGGCGTTCGAGCAGCGCCTGCCGGAGCTCGGCGACGCTTTTTTCTTATCCGCCGAAGCGCCTCGCCCCATTTGGGAGGCAGCGTTTACGGAGCGCTCCGTGCTCGTGTTCGGCTGCGAGACCGCCGGACTTCCGGAGTCGATCCGGGACGCCTACAGGGATCGCCTCTACGCCATCCCGATGCAGGATGACGGTCCGCGCTCTTTGAATCTGTCGACCTCGGTCGGGGTCGTCTTGTACGAAGCGTTGAGGCAACGCCGACCGGGTTAGCGTTTATTGAGCCGAGCTCGCATCACAGAGCAATAAATGGGGTGTAGATGACTTGCCCGAAGGCTTCGCCCACTTTCGCTAGCTCCTCGGAGGGACGGCCGAACAGCTCTAGACGGATCTCGGCGATCCCGACGAGCTTCTCTAACAACGGTCCCACATGGCTGATGTGCTCGAGGACCGCTTCCGAGCTTGCGTATGTCTCTCGCACCACGCACTCGGTCTCGTCGGCGTTGAAATACCAGTCATACGTCTCGGTGCCGCTATCCTGCGCGCGCACGACAGCCACCGCCTCGGCGGCGAGAGCTTTGAACTGTTCCCGCTTGCCGTCTTGAATCGACAGGTAAGCGACCACGTGAATCTTGTCCATTGCACGTCCTTTCGAGAAATCTAATCAGGCCCGGTAAACCCTATTAATGTACTCCGTGCGGACCCGCGCTCCGGAATCGTTGTGCTAGCATCGCTCGTCATGCCGAGTCCGCGACAATCCTACTTCGCTACGAGCTCTGGAAAGGAGCCGAAGGAGGTTTACGAGTCTTCGGATCTCGCGGATTGGTCGGAAACGGAAGCGCTCGGAACGCCCGGACAAGCGCCATTTACCCGGGGCAATCACCCCTCCGGCTACCGAGGACGCCTCTGGACGATGCGGCAATATGCGGGCTACGCGACCGCGGCCGAGTCCAATGAACGCTACCGCTACCTGCTGGATCGCGGACAGAGCGGATTGTCGGTGGCCTTCGACCTTCCGACCCAAATCGGCTACGACTCCGACGACACGATGGCACAGGGCGAGGTCGGCCGCGTCGGGGTGGCCATCGACACGCTGGACGATATGGAGACCCTGTTCGACGGCATTCCCCTCGACAAAGTCTCGACCTCGATGACGATCAACGCGACCGCGAGCACGTTGCTCGCGCTTTACGTCGCGGTCGGACGTCGCCAGGGTGTCGCCCCCGACAAGCTCTCGGGCACGGTGCAAAACGACATCCTCAAGGAGTACACGGCACGAGGCACATATATCTATCCGCCGGCGGCTTCGATGCGCATCACCACGGACGTCATCGCCTATTGCGGTGAGAACCTTCCGCGCTTCAATCCGATCAGTATCAGCGGCTACCATATTCGCGAAGCCGGCTCGACTGCCGCTCAGGAGCTCGCTTTCACCCTCGCCAATGGATTGGCTTATGTGAAGGCCGCGGTCGAGACGGGGCTCGACTTCGACGAGTTCGGTCCACGGCTCTCGTTCTTCTTCAACTCGCATCGGAATTTTCTGGAGGAGATCTCGAAATTTCGCGCCGCCCGAAGGCTCTGGGGAAAGCTCGTACGAGAGCGCTTCGGCTCTACCAACACCAGGGCCCAGATGATGCGGTTTCACACCCAGACCGCGGGCTCGTCGCTCACCGCGCAGCAGCCAGAGGTCAACGTCGTGCGCACGACCCTCCAGGCGCTCGCTGCAGTGCTGGGAGGGACGCAATCGCTTCACTGCAACGCGCTCGACGAAGCGTTGGGACTACCCACCGAAGAAACGGCGGAGCTCGCATTGCGAACCCAGCAAGTCATCGCTTTGGAAAGTGGCGTCGCGGGGACCGTCGACCCCCTCGCGGGCTCTTACGCGATCGAGTCCATGACCGATGCCATCCAAAGCGATGCGGAGGCCATCCTCGAGGAGATCGATCGACGCGGGGGCGCGCTTCGCGCGATCGAGGCTTCGTGGCCCCAGCAGGAGATACGCGAAGCGGCTTACCGTTTTCAGAAAGGAACCGAAAGCGGCGACATCGCCGTGATTGGCGTCAACGTCTTCGCTAAAGACGAGAGAGTTCCCGTCGAGATCTTCGCCGTGGATGCTGCGATCGAAGCGGAGCAGGTCGCCCGGGTGCGCGCGGTACGAGAGCGGCGCGATGCGGAGGCAGCCGCTCGATGCTTGGACGAGGTCGAGCGCGCCGCCAAGACCGGCGCGAACTTGATGCCTCCGATTCTCGAAGCCGTCACCGCCTACGCGACTCTCGGCGAGGTCGCTTCCCGCCTGCGAGACGTGTTCGGAGAATACCGCACGAGCTGATTGGCCCATGCCTCCTACTCTTCTCGAGATCGACCAGCTGACGACCACGCTCTCGACGGATACCGGAGACATCCGCCCCGTCAGCGACGTGTCATTGGCGATCGCGTCGGGTGAAACGCTCGCCGTCGTGGGAGAGTCCGGGTCAGGAAAATCGATGCTGGCATTTTCGATCATGCAGCTTCTCCCCCGAGCCGCACATATCGAGTCCGGCAGAATTCTATGGAAGGGGCAAAACCTCCGGGAGCTGGGAGCGGAGCCTCTGCGCAAGCTTCGAGGAAAACAGATTGCCCTCGTCTTCCAAGAAGCGGGCTCGGCGCTGAACCCGGTGCGTACGATTGGAAGCCAGCTCGCGGAGCCCCTCAGAACCCACCTAGGACTCGATCGCAAGCAAGCGCGTGAACGTGCGGTGGAGCTCCTCGCTGAAGTTCAAATCCCCGACCCATCGCGCCGGGTCTCCGACTACCCTCACCAGCTCAGCGGCGGGATGAAGCAACGCGTGCTCATCGCGATGGCGATCTCCTGCGACCCCGAGCTCGTCATCGCCGACGAGCCCACCACCGCGTTGGACGCGACCCTCCAGGCTCACATTCTGGAGCTTCTCGCCAAGCTCAAAGAAAAACGGCAACTGTCCCTGCTGCTCATTACGCATGACTTGAGTCTCGTCAAAGCCAATACCGATCGCATCGCGGTCATGTATGCCGGCCGGCTCGTGGAGGAAGGTCCGACCGGCTCTATCTTGGATGCACCGGAGCACCCATACACCAGAGGGCTGTGGCAATCTCTTCCGAAAGCGCGTGCCGGCGCGCCCGGAAAAGTGAAGCTCCACGCGATGTCCGGCAACGTCCCGCATCTAGCGGACTTGCCTCCTGGCTGCGCGTTCGCTCCACGGTGCCCGGACCGCTTCGAGCCTTGCGAGCAAGAGGTTCCGAGCCTCGAGGCTTCGCCCGAGACCGCGACGAAGAGAAACGCGTGCTATCTGAACGACGCCGTGCTTTCATCCATGACGAGCCGAACGTGAGCGCATCGAGCGGAGCCCCGGACCTCCTCGTCAAAGCCTCGAGCTTGACGAAGGTCTTCAAACGACGTCGAGGCCTTCTCGACCGCGCGTCGGATGACGTGCACGCGGTCTCCGGAGTCAGCCTCGAGATCGTGCGCGGAGAGACCCTCGCGCTCGTAGGCGAGTCGGGCTCGGGAAAGAGCACGCTCGGACGCATGCTGCTTCGGCTCATCGAGCCCTCGTCAGGCTCGATCGAGTTCGACGGCGTCGACTTGTTGGGGCTCGACAGCGGTTCGCTACGAAAGATGCGTCGTCGGATGCAGATCATTTTTCAGGATCCTTATAGCTCCCACAATCCGACAATGACCGTACGATCCATCGTGCGGGAGCCTCTAACCATCCACCGATTAGGCACGAGAGCCGAGCGCGACGAGCGCACGACCGAGCTGCTGACTCTGGTCGGACTCAAGCCGGAGCTCGCCGGGCGCTACCCGCACGAGCTCAGCGGTGGTGAGCGCCAGCGTGTCGGCATCGCCCGGGCGATAGCACTCGAGCCGGACTTTCTCGTCGCGGACGAGCCCGTCACCGCGCTCGACGTTTCGGTGCAAGCTCAGATCCTCAATTTACTTCTCGGGCTGCAAGAAAAGCTCGGCCTCACCTACCTGTTCATCGCACACGACCTCAGAGTCGTCGAGCACGTGAGCGACCGGGTGGCGGTCATGCACCGGGGAAAGCTCGTCGAGCTTCAATCGCGCATCGACCTGTTCGCTCACCCCAAGCACGAGCACACTCGCGAGCTGCTCGCTTCGATACCGTAGTCGGGCATTGGCCTGAATCCGTAGGGCTCTTCGCGCCATCGGCATGTGGCGCCTATGCTAGAATCGCCGCCGATGCAGTTCGATTTGTTCGACGCGGGGGCGAACACAATCCTGGGCTCCGAAGGCTACGAGGAGTTTCGGGACAAGCTCAGAGGCAGCGGCTGCGACAAGTGCGCACTTCACGCAGGGCGGACGAACATCGTCGTCGATCGCGGAAATCCCAACGCCCACGTCATGACCATCGGCGAGGGTCCGGGGGAGAAAGAAGACAAAGAAGGGCTCGCATTCATCGGTCGGGCAGGAAAGCTCTTCGATCAGATCATGAACGCCGTCGGCATCGATACGAATAACGACATGCTGATCGCGAATGTCGTCAAGTGCCGTCCACCGGAGAATAGAAATCCACGCACGGAAGAAGCCGCGGAGTGCATCTCATACCTCAAG
>JAJCXL010000111.1 GCA_029263435.1 Acidobacteriota bacterium
GAGCAGCATCAGGTCACCGTCAATGCCGATGAATTTCCTCATGGTGTTGGCGCAGCGTAGTGCCATGGCTTCGAGGCTGATGCTATGGATCTTGCCAGGCGCCTGCCCGGCGAGTTCATCTGCCACATCCAGTTCGAGATGCGTGCCGTTCACCCGGAATAGCAACGTTCGGCTGGGCTTATGGCTGGACCAACCGACAAACTTTCTGGGTTCGACGAGGCTAACCGTGCGGCCGTCCTGCAGCAGCGCGTAGCACTCGGCGTATCGAAATGGCACTTCGACGGAATATTCCACGACGTCAGTATGACTGGCATCCCGAAGTGGTATCAGGTCATCAAGTAGCGTAACGGCGTCCAGCGATTCCTGCTGCTGCGGTAATGGCATTTCGAACTCCCCATGTGGATTACGGCTGAATTTCAGTCTACGTCAGGGAGCTATAGAATTTTACAGAAAGAATTTTACAGTGTTAATTTCACAAATAAGAGGGAGAAGCACGATGTTGTGCTCCTCCCTGACAGCTCGCAAGATTGCTCAAAAACTGAAGATTATGCCGACGCCGAGTGATCGCTCGGGACCAGGGAGCCTCGTTCCCGCGGGAATGTCAGTTTGACGAGCACGATTGATGCCGGTCAGATGATCCTGATAATACGTGTCGAGCAAGTTATCGACGCGTGCTTCCAGACGAATTGCCTCTGTCGGGCTCCAGACGAAGTCCATATTGACGAGCTCGTAGGCCGGTGTCGCTTGTTCTTCGTTGATCGCAGAGAGTTCATCTTGTTTCGCGTACGCGACAAGACGAGCGCCGAGTGACCAGGATTCGCTTTTGTAGGTCAGGCCAACGCTGCCATTAGGTGGCGCCAGTCGGTATAGATTGTCTGATACATCGGTACGCTTGCCACGAGCATAGGTCGCGACGCCATCTACCGTGATGCGTTCTGACAGACGATAGTCCCATGCGACATCAACCCCCCAGATTTCGGCGTCTGCGTTCGAGAACTGCAAGGCTGGCTTGCCGTTCATCATCATTGCCACCATGTTCGCCGCAGAGTTCGTCGAGGTTACACCCTGGATATAACCATCAACTTGCTTGTAGAAGACCTGTGGTGAAATGCTAAAGCTATCCGACATCAGGACAACACCGATATTGAGCTCATTCGATTTCTCAGCCTGCAGGCCCAAGTCTCCAATGTAAGTCCTGCCATCCGCAAGCCCACCGGTCGATTGCATCGGCAGCCACAAATAGAGTTCCTGATAAGATGGCGCCCTCGACTTACTGGCGGCTTCAAATCGCCACTCCAGATAATCATTGCGTCGATACAAATACTTGGCGACAACATCGATATCGGCAAAATTCAGGTTCTTGTCCGCCGCATTGAAGGCATCTTGCAGCAGAGCAGGGGCGGTACCCATGATTCCGGACATAGAGACTGCGCCGGCACTTGTGTCTACTCGCTTGGCGCTGATACCCAGTTCCAGTTCTGACGCGTCAAAATGGATACTCCATTCTGCGAAGGCACTCAAGAGATCTCGCCGTACATCAGAGAAGTTGGCGATTTGAAACATAGCGTTGTTTGGGTTTGTAATCGTTGAATCGTGATCGGCCTTTATTCCGTCTACGCCGATGCGCAGTGACGAGCTATCGAAGTCCATTGTTCCGGCCAGCGCGAACGAATATCCCTTTCCTAAGGCGTAATTCACCCTTTGCATAGTGGGCGGAGGAGCCGATCGTAGGGAAAAGTTATCCATAACATGCTCGATATCATTCAGTGCTACCCGACCATCGATGGTCAGATTAGGTGAAAGTGCGTACAGGAAGTGGCTACCGGCAAGGTTAGTGTCGATGTAGTTAATATCCATTGGCAGCGCCGCGGTACCAGAGTCTTCGGTATCTAGTTGGCCAGCGAACAGTACGATATGACTTTCACCATTGGTATAAGCGTAGCTTGCGTCATATCGTTTGCGGTTGACGGCGGATGGCCTTATCACCCCGGTGGGTGTTGAAATGTAATCGCCGTCGTCGATTTCCGTAAGCAGCGAGAATCGATGCGAGTTATCTGACAGCGTAACTCGGCCGGCAGACGTATTGAGGTTGCCGTTTGTAGAGAATCGAGAACCCAGAAATCCGGAAAGTCCGAATTCCTCTCCGCCGAATTGCCCGCGCGCGAGAGTAGCCGCGAGATGACCGCCAATGGACTCCGGAGCGGACGAAATACTCGCTATACCCCTTTCGATGATTATTGACTCGGTGATCATGGGTGAGACATAGGAAAGCGGTGCATCCATGGCGTTCGGACCACCAGAAATAACGGCGTGGTTATCGATCGTGACCGCAACGCGATCACCATACATGCCGCGGTACTGGGCGATTCCAGTGATGATTCCGTTCTTATTGACGTCCGCACCGGGCAGATTTTTCAATGTCATCGCCGTGTCGACCAGCATTTGTTGATCAACTGCGATTTTAACGGCGTTTGTGGTAACAGAGTGACCAGCGACAACTATCTCGTCGATTGGTTGAGTATCCTCTTTGGCCTCCTGGGCCGGAGACGGACAGGTAGCGAGCAGCAGCAATGCTGCTCCATATTGGAAGTTCATTCTTGTACTCCTGAATAACAGATTCTTGACGCAGCGCTAGCCAGCATCAATATTGCGTAGTGCTGTTACTCAGGCGGGTGGCGCGCGCGATCGATAAGCCGATGCTGTTGCGCGAGGTATCGTCGTTATGGCACTCGGAGTGAATTCCGATATTGCTTTATTCTGAATTTCATCAACCGCCGGTGCATCGACTGCGATAGCCGAAAACAGAAGGTGTCCGATCTGGCATTGGTCGGCGCCACCCGCAGGCTGAGATGGTTCAGATGCCGCTTGGTTGTGGTGGTCGTGGTGTGAAGAGGTGCTACTTAAAACGAACCCGGGCGGAAGTTGCTCCGGACATAACTCGAAGAGCAGCCCGTCCCCGACGGCCGATGGCATATAGCCCACTGGCGCAAGCGCGCGGAGGGCGAAGCCCGTAAGCACGCTTACAATCGCAAGTTTTCGGTAGTTTTCCCGCAACATTATGCGGTTCAGCATACCGAATCTAATGAATGAACGTAAGCTGGGTAATGCTTGATAATTGTGGGTGTTTTACCCTAGTAGACAGATTTGCCCAGAAATTCCTGCAGACTTGCCTTCGCCGCCGTTTGATTGTCCCAGAGCTCGTAAGATCTCTGACGTGGACCCGTCGATTGAATGCGAAGGTCAGTAGCCCCGGCGATCACGCGCAGGTGGTCAATCGTCACTTCGTAATAAGCATCGGTGGCGGATGAGACGGGTTTGATGTAAATGGGTTCGCTGGCACCGATCGCGGAAGCAGTCCAGCCAGACAAATCCAGCGACAGAGGTTCACCGTCGGCGAAGATCACAATCGATTCGAAGCCATCAAGTGCATCGCCGGGATCTGCGTCTTGCAGCGTGTTCCAGATTCCCAGCCACAGGAAATAACGGAAGTCACCCATGCGGTTAATCTCAATTGGAGCAAGGTGAACAAAGTTTCGCGCATGCGCCGCTTTTCCAGAATCGTCTCGATAGAAAACCATCGGCGCTTCGCTGTAGGTGATTGTCACGCCCGTCACCGAATCGAGTATGTTTACCGTACGCGCTTCATTTCCGGCACAAGCATATAGCAGCAGTAGTACAGAAATTGTGACTAATCGCTTCATATCAAAAGAACGCCTGATAACCGAGATTGACGAAGTATGACTCACGATCCTGGCTGATACCGATCGACTTCTGCTGTGAAAAAAGTTTGCCAGCCTCAAATTCGAGACGGAGTTTCTGACTACGACGATACTGGATACGAATTCCCGGCGTAAATAGCCACTGTTCGCTACCATCCGATGCTAGTTGACGGTGATCGACCCTGAGTCTGGCATTAAATCGCCAGGTTCGGCCGAATGGGTAGCGGCTGTCGACAGTCATTGAAGCGACCTGAGCCGTATCAGAGTCTGAATATCGCAAACTGAATATCGTTACGTCACCTTCTTTCAACAGGCTGCTTGCCAGCAAGCTACCCGAGTAATACGAATACGTAGACCCGGGCGTCGCCAATACACCGCCGGACGCCGGAGTAGAATCGATGGTTGATTGGCCGATGTCCGAATTGATCTGCAGCTTCTGGGTAATGGGGTAAGACAGGCCAACGGAGTAGTTTGTTGAAGCGGCTGTTCGATCCTTACCAAGCTGACTCAGTTCACCGGCGCTGAAGATGGTGGCGAGCTCGGCGAAAGTACTTACGGGCTGACCGATGATCGCGTTGCCGGTGCTAAGGAATGGGCTACCGCGCTTGTTTGCGAGAGCATGAACAGAGAGGCGGGATTTGAAGCGCCAGCTACCTTGCAAGAACGCGCTGGCAAGCTCACCAAAGTGGAGGTCGTAGTCGACCATACCCCAAAGACTTTGCTTGTCGCCGAAATATCGGAACTCGCCACCCACGGCCTGCCGATCTCGAACATTCTCGATATCCTGCTGGATATAAAACAGGCCCAGATCGAGATTTTTCAATACTGGACCATAGTTAACGCTGGCGCCGTAAAACGAGCGAGATGAGTCGATACCATCCGACGATGAATAAGCAGGTTTTCCGATAACCGTATTAATCAGCACTTTCTCATTGAACCGGTAACCCAGGTTGAAGCCGTCGAAGCGACCAAGGACGCCGCCAGTATTTCTCGATTGACGGCCTATTCGTCCACGAAGGCCAGTCACGGCATCGGCGAGATCTGCATAGGCATATGAAATACGCGTCGAGTTTCCTGAGCTTGAGGCGGTATCGAGAAAGTCACTGCGGTAGCCTGCCGATAATCGGCTGCTGAAATCGAAACGTTCACCGCGGCGCCTCGCATCGAAGTTCACATCGGAATAGAGTGCAGATTGGCTGACGATCTCTTCCCGATCATCAGGTTGGTTGACGTCACGTCGATAATATTGAGAAAAGTAGGTTTGGATTCTCCAGTCGCTGCGTTTTGCGACTTGTCGGCCGGCTTGTGCGCCTGATGCACCAGCCGGTTGGCGAGCAGTTTGACTGTTCGCGAGCAGAGCAGCCAGACGCTGGTTTACTCTGGCGGCTCCTTCGCTATCGGGATACAGGGACAGGTAGCGCTGATACTCTGCCTTCGCGTGCGCCATTTGCCCCTTTTTCTCCCGAGCCAAGGCGAGATACTCCTGAGCTTCAGGGTGACGAGCGCTTTCGGGTAGCTGCAAGACCTTGGTGTAGATCTGGATAGCCTTTGATGTGTCGCCTGCAATCATCGAACGGCGTGCATCTTCCATCAACGAGTCGATTTTCGATGTCGCTAAATCGGTATCGGCTTCTGTGTCTTGTGGTTCTGAAAATTCCCGAACAGCGACGCTCAGGTCGATTTCATTTGCATTTGGTTCGAGCTCGTCTATCCAGGCACCCGGAAAAATGTCTGTAAGTCCGACGAGCGCGTCCTTGGCGCTGCCCGGCGAATCGAAATTACCGAGCCGTAGTCGATACCACATTGCGCCGTCGACAATTGCTTCTGAATAGAAGAGGCGTTGGTTGGCCGTGAGCTGAAGATTGGGTACATCTGCGATCGTCGGGATGCGCTGAAAAGATGCGAGATTAATGACGTAATCAGGTGTGACCGGTTTTGGTCGGGACACTTGCCTGTGCGGCTCTGCCGGTGCGGCCCGCACAGATTCAACTGGCAGAGCTTGCAACGCAGACTCCCGCACATGCACGACGACATCAAACGCGATGCCTGACATATTGACATCAAACGCAACCGGCTTACTAAAATTTAAGGTCAACACGGGGCCGCCCGCATTCGTACCGTCGTATTCCAGCTCAATCAAATGTGCGCTGTCAGCATTAAACGGGCGAAGCCGGCTGCGGGATTCAGCGACGACGGGCGAGACGCCATTGCAGATACTGGTCGGTTCCAGAAAAATACGCACACGATCGCCGTTGCCACTGGGATAGTGCCGTAGATATTGCGCCTTGCAGTTGAAGCGAATTTCTATGCTTGCGAGTGAGTCAGCGCTGGAGTCGTCGATCGATACTCTGGAGCTGCCGATAAAACCCGGGCCGGCCAGCGCAGGTGATGCCGGCAAAACAAGCGAGGCTATCGCAAGGATAAACCCGATTCTTGCGTTTCGACTAAGCAAAGCAGAGATACTCATCGCAAAAGCACGCAACTACCATTCACTGTCACTGATGCGATGACATCCGGAGCTGGCGCAGTTCTGATCTCTATCCAGACCATTATGTTTGTCGACGCTGGCTTTGTAGTCCTGTGCGTGACAGCCCGCGCAATTCGGTTGGTAACCCGGTGAAGACCAGATGACCACTTCGGTATTGGATTGATGGCATTCGGTACACGGGAAATTGCCACGATGATCTTGCGGCTCGTAGCCCAGCCCGGTGTGACTGTAATCCGCCGGGATCCAGGCGGCGGGGCTATGGCACAGGCCACAATCCTGCGACGTATTAAAGTGCCCCGGATTCATGCCGGTAGCCGTAGTGCCATTGTGGCAGGATGCGCAAGAGCCCAGGACCTGGGTGTGATCAACGGTAACGGCGGGCGCCCAGACATTTGTGCTGTGGCAATCTTCGCAGACGTTGGTCGTTTGCGGGTGCAGTGGACCCTTGCCGGTTGCGTCTGTTCCGTTATGGCAGCTGACACAGTTGTTAATAGTGTTTGCGTGGTCGAAATTTGCCGGCAGCCAGGCGACGGTAGTATGGCAGTCATCGCAGTTATTGCCGCTGGTGATATGCGTCGGGTGTTTGCCGGTGGCTATCACGCCGTCATGACACGAGCCGCAGGTCCCAATTACCTGCGTGTGGTCGACTGTAAAGGTCGGAATCCAGGTGTTCGGCGTATGGCAATCTTCGCAGACGTTGGTCGTTTGCGGGTGCAGTGGACCCTTGCCGGTTGCGTCTGTTCCGTTATGGCAGCTGACAC